>JBDHYV010000135.1:0-7223 GCA_039811545.1 Bacteroidales bacterium
ACAGCTTTGGCTATAGTGGTGCCCAGCAGCAATTGATTTTTGGCCTCAGCAGTTCTCATGCTGCCGCCACCATTGCCGTAATTTTAGTGGGATACCAAAACCATCTAGTGGATGAAAATGTACTGAACGGGACAATTATCCTTATTTTAGTGAGCTGCATCGTGGCTTCCATCGTAACCGAACGGGCAGCAAAAAAAATCATTCAGGCGAAAGAGTCGGACAGGGAAAAACCCCAAACGGAAGGTGAACGACAAGCCGAGAAAATCCTGATGCCTATTGCCAATCTGGCGAATATGGAAAAATCACTCGATTTTGGCATTTTAATCAAAGATAAACAACAAAAACAACCCATCTCTATTTTGTCGGTAGTACCCAACGACACTGAAGCCGAGCTCAATCTTCGCAAGGCACGCGAACAGCTTCAGGGCTTTGCACGATATGTGGCTGCAGCCGAGTCGAAAGTGGAAGTGGTGGCCACCATTGACCACAGCATCTCGGCCGGAATCATCCGCATAGCTAAAGAGTCGCAGGCAAGCATTCTCTTGCTCGGATGGCCACAAGCCGAAGGCCTCATCGAAAGGGTGATTGGCAATAAAGTGGACAATGTGGTCTATTCAATCGAAAAAACGATTTTCATCTGTCATTTTGCCCTGCCTTTGGTCAATCATCAACGTATCATTGTCGCTATTCCTCCTTTGGCCGAACTCGAACAGGGGTTTTTTATCTGGATGCGGAAAATCATCCAGCTTTCTTCGGAATTAGGTATTGCAATCCGCCTTTATACCACTGCCGAAACCCGACAATGCCTCGAAAAAAACAAGCAGCTTCGGCTGGCCAGCCGAAAAGCAACTTTTACCGAATACAGCCAATGGGAAAATATTATGACTCACGAGGGTGATGTGCATCCCGAAGACCTGATGGTGCTGGTTGCGGCGCGCAAAGGCAGTATCTCCTATATCGGAGGACATGATCATCTGCCCGCAAGAATAGAAAAACAGTTCAAACAAAACAGCCGAATCATCGTCTTCCCACAACAACATCAGGTTTCGTATGTGAACGACCGATATAAAGATATTGATACCGACCCGGTGTTGAAGGGCGTTGAAACCCTGAATAGATTAGGAAAAGGATTAAGCAGTTTTTTCAAAAAAACAGAATAAACCCACTCATAGGCTGAAAAATTCGACCTTTCATTTTGTTGCCATTTCCTTCTGAAAATAATTGACATCGGCGTCATAATAGCTTATATTTAGCATCTCAAAAAGGGATGATGATGCAAACAGGTTCTTTCATTACGATTCGCGATTTGTCATACAGTCGGGCATTACTTCTGCGGATGCAGCTCGAACTTCGCGGGGTTGATTGTTTTATCTCCGGCATACAGTCGGGCGAACCCATTGTTGACCTCTGGGTTGAACAGCACCATGCTGCTTTAGCTTTGAAGCTCTTCGACGAACTGCGTTTAGCTTCCGGATTCCAAAAGGAGCAGTGGGTCAAATACTTGCGTAGAATTAGGCGAATCCTTGTCCCAGTTGATTTTTCCGAACGAAGTATAAAAGCAGCACATTATGCTCTTGAGCTTGCCCGGACGTTGAAGGCCGAGCTTCACCTGCTTCATGTATGGTTTCAATCGGGTGTGGAGGGACTGATATTCAACGAGATGTACGCCTTTCAGGCCGACCTCGGCTCGTTGTTGCGCGAACAGGAGCAGGTAGCAATGAACCAACTCAACGAGCTTTCATACAGTTTGAAAAACCGAATTTTAACCGAGCGCATCCGAGGGGTGAGTGTCAGTACCGATCTGGTGAGAGGAAGCACTATTGACACGCTCTTGGCCATTGTTGAAGAGTTTGAACCTGGGCTGGTGGTGATGGGAACACGCGGCAAAAACCGCGATTCAATGAGCCTCATCGGCAGCACAACCTCACGCATGATGGCACGATGCAATGTGCCAGTGCTGGCCGTACCCGAAGGCTACGACATCAGCCAATTTATTGCTCCAAAAGCAGTGGCTTATATCACCCATTACCAAAAAAGCGATTTTCAGGCCTTACACCGTTTAATCAGTTTTGTGAAACCATTTAAACCCAAAATCTTTTGCCTGCATGTGGAAATGGAGTCCGAAAGAGTGGTTGATCGGCTGCTGATGCAACAGTTTCGCGACGAGATGCTCACGAGCAGGGCAACGGCCACCATCGAATGTGGGCTCATAAAGGCAGAAAACCCTGTGGATGCAATAGAAGCTTTTGTCGGTGAAAAAAATGTGGATGTGATTGCCATCGTGATGCGAAAACGTAGCCTGCTCAACCAACTCTTTGATCCCAGCCTCACACGCAGGCTACTCTATCAGACACATTTGCCGTTGCTGGTTTTTCCTGAAAACCAGAATGAATTCAGGTTTTAATGCTATTATCCCATCCTGAAGGGCAAATCTTCAACATACAAGAAAGGCCGGCTAATTAGCCGGCCTTTCTTGTATGTTGAAGACTAATAGAAAACTTTTCTGTTATCCTTGATGTCTGAAATTTTTTCAATAGCCCTGAAATAAACATTGTTACGAACCGACGACTCGAAGCTGGCGCGCCCTTCGTTGGCCAATTGCTCAGCCTGTGGAGCAGTAGAAGTTACCGTTAAGCTTCCTGTTTTTACGGCAAAAGCAGCTGTTGAACCAGCAATAGCAACGAAACTGTTCTGCGGAATCGAAAAAATCTTGCCAATCACCTTGTTTTCCTGACCAAAGTTGAGCAGCATCCGGCTATCGAAAGAAAGCTCGGTTGTCTCAACGTGTGCGTTGAATTCCTGAGCAATACGGTTGAGGTCTTGTCCGGCTTGATTCATCTTTTCAACAATATAGTCACCTTTCTTACGGTTGAAAACCTGTGGTTTAATCGTTTCTTTGAGGCTTTCTAAGCTTGGAATACCTTTCTCAGACTTTTTAGTGAGAACCGCAATCACGAAATTATTGTCCATTTCGAAAATAGTAGAAACATCACCCACTTTGGTCTTTTCATCGAAAGCCCAGCGCACAATCTGGCGTGGGTTGTCAATGCCGGGAATAGTATTGCCCATTTCGCGCAATGAGGGAACGAGCCGTTTGTTGAGGCTTTCGGCTTCAACGCTTTTGTTGAACTGCTCGGCTGTTTTGTTTTCAGAAGCAAATTTACTGGCCTTTGCAAAAATGTTCTGGTAGGTGGTGCTGCTCGGTGTAACCTGATAGACGATGGTAGCCAATTGCACCTTGGGTTGTGGAGCAGTTTTTCCCGTTACTTCAATTACATGGTATCCAAAATCGGTTTTAACAAGCCCGTATGTCCCAACTTTGTTTTGCAACACAAAAGTGTTGAATTCAGGAACCATCTGCCCGTCAATGAACCATCCAAGGTCGCCACCGTTATTTTTGGCCGAGTTGTCGTCACTAAAACTGAAAGCCAGTTCGGCAAATTTCATCGGCTGTTTCTTTACAACGTTAAAGATGCTATCGGCCAATGCTTTGGCACGTTCGTCGGAGCGCGACTGGTCGCTGCGCAAGGCACCCTTGAAGGCAATGAGAATATGCTTGGCTTTGAGTGAATCGGAACGGTCGCCTTTGCCGACAAGTTTGATGAGTTTGTAGAACCCATCTTCATAATAAGGGCCATAAATATAACCGAGCTGCTGGTCAAAAATAAAAGGCTCAACGGCAACCGAAACATTTTTGCGGCCTAACCAAGTGCTGTCGTAATGGCTTTCAGAATTAGCATTGACAAAACTTGCGTTGTTGCTGGTTTTACCAAACTCTTCTACCAGATTTTGAAGTGTCTTAAAAGCGTTCTGGTTGTCTTCGGCAGAAGCTTCGATCTTGAAGTTGATGTATTCGATGTCGCGGGTAGCTTCTTTTTCGAAACTTTTTTTGTTTTCATTGTAAAAAGCTTGATAGTCGGAATCGGTAACAGTAACCAACGAATCGGGGATGCTTGCATAGCGCACACCAACGAGGGTGAGCTGAAGTTTGTCGTTCTTTTCGTGGTTCAGCAGCTCGGCAAAGGCTTTGGGCAGGTGGTAGCTCTTGCTTATGAGAGCCTGATATTTAGTACGAAGCCTGTCTTCCTTGATATAGCGCTCAAAAGCCAGCCACTGGCTCTTTGCCTCAGGCCTCATTTTGTCTAAGTTTTGAAGATAGTTCAACACAAGGTTGCGGTCGAAGGTGCCGGTTTCGGGATTGGTGAAGTTGCTGATGACTGCGGGATGCGGATTAGGTCCTTGTATCTCGTCGAAAAGCTCTTCGCTCGTTACGGTAATCCCCAGCTTGTCGTATTCTTTCTGCATGATCAATCCCTGCAGCATCTGCGACCAGGTGCTTTCACGCAGCCTGAACATCTCATCCTGCGAGAGACGCTCTGTGTTCTGTTGCTGCTGCGTGGCTTTTACGTTTTCATCAAACTTTTTGTTGAACTCCTGAATACTGATGTTCTCTCCGTTTATCGTGCCGATATTTACCTGTTGACGATTGCTTCTTTTGGCAAAGTCGCCCAGAATAAAGGCAGCTAAAGCAACACCGATAACAACGACCAACAAAGCCGAACGCTGTCTTATTTTTCCAATTAAGGCCATAATTTTTCCACTTTTTTAAAAACAGGGTGCAAAGGTACAATAGTTAATTCAGTTGTGAAAATAAAATCCTCAATAATTCTGATTGTTCATAACGAAACTAAGGTGCTGACAGCAAGCTATAATTGGTGTTCATAACTCCTTTGAAGTCGTGAACCGAAGCAGTGACTGGCAAAGGCATTGCCGTTTTCTTTGCTTGCTGTTTTCACAATCAGTTTGTACACCAATAGGCCGTATGTAAATTTAGTAGGCCTCGAAAAGGAGAAACAGGGAAAACGACTGCCCGTTTTTCCGCTGCGTTGAAGCTGGAAAAACGGGCATAAAAAAACTGTCGCAACTTTCTAAACGCCTTCGAGAATGGCTTTCACGCCAGGAAGCTCTTTGCCTTCGATATATTCGAGCATAGCACCGCCGCCAGTACTCACGTAGCTCACTTTATCAGCCAAATCGTATTTGTTGACGGCAGCCACCGAGTCGCCTCCGCCCACAAGCGAAAAAGTTCCGCTCGAAGTAGCTTTGACGATGGCAAGGGCGATGTCGCGGGTACCATGCGAAAAGTTGTCGAACTCAAAAACACCCATTGGCCCGTTCCATAATATTGTACGAGAGTTGATGATGGCTTCGGTAAAGTCTTTGATCGTTTCCGGCCCAATGTCGAGTCCCATCCAGCCATCGGGAATTTGTGTTGCATCTACGATTTTCTGGTTGGCTTCATTGCTGAAGCTATCGGCAATTATGGTGTCGGTAGGGATGTATAACTTCACGCCTTTTGCCTTTGCCTTTTCGACAGCCGCAAGAGCCGTTGGCAACAACTCGTCTTCAACCAGTGAGTTGCCGACTTTTCCGCCTAATGCCTTAATGAAAGTAAACATCATACCCCCGCCAATGATAAGGTTGTCAACCTTGTCAATCAGGTTGTTGATAATTTCAATCTTGCCCGACACCTTGGCACCACCAAGCACTGCGGTGAGTGGCCTAACAGCTTTTTGGGTAACTTTTTCAAGGCTTGCCACTTCTTCTTGCATCAGGTAGCCAAAGAGGCTGGCGCCGGGGAAAAACCGGGCGATGACAGCAGTGGAGGCGTGTGCACGGTGGGCTGTGCCAAAGGCATCGTTCACGTAAACATCGGCGAGCAAGGCTAATTTTTTGGCAAAACTTTCATCGCCTTTTTCTTCCTCTTTATAAAAGCGGAGGTTCTCTAACAGAAGTACCTGCCCGGGTTGCAGTGCAGATGCCTTTTCCTGAGCCTCGTCACCAATGCAATCGTTCGCAAATAGAACTTTCATTTCCAGTTTGCGCTCAAGATCGGGCAATAGGTGCCGAAGAGAGTATTTGTCGGTTGGGCCGTCTTTTGGCCTTCCGAGATGCGACATCAGAATGACAGAGCCGCCGGCCGAAAGAATTTTCTTCACCGTGGGAATGGCAGCCCTGATCCGGGTGTCATCGGTAATCTCAAATTTGTCGTTGAGGGGAACGTTAAAATCAACACGGACTATCACGCGTTTGTTTTTCAGGTTGTACTGATCAATATTCATCGTGCTATGGGATTAATGTGAATGGTATTTTGTTAATTGAACAAATTGATTTTGAAGACAGATGCTGTTATTTCCCGGATTCCAAAGATAGGATTTAATCTGTGTGCTATCAGGCAAAGCATCGGGGATGGAAATAAAACAACGAATGGCTACTGTGTCGGGTTTTTTTTCGAAAAACGGCCAGAGCTCAACACTCTGATAATAACGGAATCCATTGACACTGCTTGCATCGAGTAGGAGGTTCAGCCCAGCTGAAATTTCTTGATTTGGCAGCGCAAATGCCTGAAAAAGAAGTGCTACCGTGCTTTGTGGCGAAGATTGAAGCAAAGTGTCGTTCAGCATGATAAACTCATCATTACGTTCGATGCAATTCTGCGGTGTGTTATTGCCATTTTTTTCTTCAGCAAGCAACAGCTCGAACCAGCTTTTGCTTTCCGTGGCATCCGGATGATAGGTGTAAAGGCCGATTTTTCCGTTGTTAGCTTTTGGCTCGAGTTTGGATGACAGCGAAGGCACGTGCCGCAACACATCGGAAGCCAAGGTGTTGTTGGGAATAACAATAAAATCAAAGGGTAGCCTCAATGCAGCTTCGATGTTGGGCGGCGAAGTCTCGATCACGGTGAATCCTTTGCGCTCCATCAGCAGAAGCGGGGCGTTGCTGGTGTAGGCATCCAATACAAGGATGCGCGCTTGTGAATCAACATTATGGCTATCGAGAAAAGCTTTGCTGTCGGCGAAATTGACGCGCGCAACCTCGGTTTTGTCCCAATCGTGGTATTCATAGCGTTTTTGCTGCACTTTCCAGCTTGCTGCCAACATCAGAGCCGAACCAGTGAAGGCAATAATCCAAAGCATAATGGCCTGCGGCTTTTGCTCTGGCCTGATTATCGAAAGGCCGGGGACGATGAACACAGCAAGAGGCAGAAAAAAACTGTCCAAAAAATAATAGTCGTGAGCTGGATACTGTTGCGCCATCACAATGCTGTACAAGATGGAAGCAGCAAAGCCAAGCAACGAAAAAAGCAACAACTTGCGGGTCGTCTCACCGAGTCCGTTTTTGACAATTATCCTGATAAGGATGAGCGAAGCGGCCATAAAAAG
>JBDHYV010000136.1:0-7181 GCA_039811545.1 Bacteroidales bacterium
GATATCACCAATTTAACGGCTGGATATTCTCAAATGTTAGGCTCTGAAACATTAGCAAAACTCAACGGAGGCGACACGAAAGAGTTAAGCAACTGGTTCTATGTGATGATATCTTTCAAACCAACTTTTCTGAAATAAGTATCAGACCTATTTTTCAAACTTTAAACCGTCGTTGTGTTTTTATTATCACACAACGACGGTTTTTATTTAATCGTTTTCTCCCGGATTTTCTCGAAACTCCTGAATGAAATCAAAAATAGTGTTAAATTTTTCACAATTCATGGAGTAATCCGTACTTTTGCAAAGAAATTGAAGGTGTGAAAAACAGGTCCTTTCACTCTTTTAAAATTCATTCTATTACGGACCGTAAAAAATATTTAAATTATGGCTTTAACAAAAGTTAGCGTAAAATCAGTTTTACACGAAGGATTTAAGATTGATGTTACATCATCACACAACTTTGTGATTGATCAGCCCGTAGCCGGTGGCGGCACCAATGCAGGTCCCAACCCGCTTGAAGTTTTCCTGTCGAGCCTTGCTGCCTGTGTTTGTACACTTGGCCGTATCATTGCCACCCAGCGTAGGATCAACTTACGGAGCATTGAAGCCCATACCGAAGGCGATATTGACAAGGATTTTCTCTTGGGGAAAACCACCGAAGGCCGCGCCGGCTTCACCGAAATACGCACCATTGTGACTATTGATGCCGACCTCACGGAAGAAGAAAAAGTTGAATTGCTTCACGAAATAGAACGTCGTTGCCCGATTGCCGACAATATCGCGCTTACGACAAAGGTAGTCGCTGAAGTTTCAGCAAAAGAATTGGTCAAGTAATGAAGCGAAACCAAAGCGAAGGTCTCATACCAAATTAAAACCCGGAAGGTGTCGGAGAAGTCCGGCACCTTTTTTCATTTCTCAAAATCAGAAATATGATTCGCCTTTTCTTGTACAAGGCATACCGGCAAATGAGTTGGCCGCCAAAGTCGAAACAAAAAAAATATTTTTGTAACCTCATTTTCTAACTCTACTAACCCGATGAGCTATACGACCAAATCTGACGAAAAAGCGCAGGGACGAGGCTGGATTTTGGCAGCACTAATGTTTACCACGATGCTTGCCGCCATGGACACCACCATTGTTTCGACTGCTATTCCACACATTGTAGGCGATTTAGGCGGCTTTTCGCTGTTTAGTTGGGTCTATTCAGTTTATCTGTTGGCTCAAACTGTTACGATTCCGCTCTATGGAAAGTTGGCCGATTTGTTTGGCCGTAAGCCCGTGCTTATCGTAGGCACCGGGATTTTTCTGATGGGTTCGGCACTTTCGGCAGCAGCCTGGGATATGCAGTCTTTGATTATTTTTCGTGGTATTCAGGGTTTGGGTGCGGGTTCCATCATGGCCACGGTGAACACTTTGGCCGGCGACTTGTATTCGGTTCGCGAGCGCGCCTATATTCAGGGCTGGCTCTCAAGTATTTGGGGAATGGCTGCTATTCTTGGCCCATCCCTTGGCGGTGCCTTGGCTGAATATGTTTCGTGGCGATGGATATTCATAATTAATATTCCTGTGGGACTGATCGCCATCGCATTGCTGATGCTTTTTTTGAAAGAGAAAGTGGTCAAACGGCAGCATCATCTCGACTTTGCCGGAGCGGGGCTCATGTTGGTCTCAGGCATGTTGCTGATATTCACCCTGATGCAGTCGGGGCAATCATGGCCTTGGTTTTCTGCCAAAGGCATCACAATGATGGCATTATCGGTTTTTCTCATTGTCGCAACCATCCGTTTCGAGAAACGTAGTCCCGAGCCTGTGATGCCCGACTGGATTTGGCGCAACAGGATATTGGCCGGTTCCAATTTAGCCATGATTGGAATGGGCGCCATTATGATTGGGCCGAGTATGTATCTTCCTGTGTTTTCGCAATCCGTTTTGGGAGTGGGAGCTATCGCGGCGGGGCTTATTCTGGGAAGCATGACCATTGGCTGGCCTGTGGCATCCTCCTTTTCGGGCAGAGCCTATCTAAGGATTGGTTTTCGCAACACAGCAGCCATTGGTGCAACTATCATCGGCATAGCCTCACTCTGGTTTGCGTTGATGCCCTACGAGGCTTCGCCCTGGATGCTTGTGACCAATCATGTGATTCTCGGCACCGGATTTGGGCTGCTTTCAACACCAACCTTAGTAGGCATCCAGTCAATTGTTACCTGGAAGCAGCGAGGCGTGGTTACGGGAGGAAATATGTTTTCACGCTATCTGGGCCAAAGCATAGGGGCTGCAATTCTGGGCGGTGCTTTTAACGCTTCCATGCGCAATCGCCTGGTTAATGCACCAAAATCCATTGAAAACCAATTACCGCAAGAAGTGAATGATGTGATTGACGTCCTTCAATCGGGGGTTACCGGCAACGAAGTAAGCGATTATCTCAAACACGCTTTTTACACCGCCACACATCATGTTTATGGAACGATGGCCCTCTTAGCCTTCCTGACATTGATAGTATTGCTGTTTCTTCCGGCACGCTATCCACTATCCGAAGACGAAAAAGACGGATAGAGCATTTTTTTACAGTTTCCCGACCACTCTTTTTAACTTTTCACGAACTTCAGCAGCCACCGAAGCTAGTTGTTGATTTTCAATTGCCCGCATGGAGGCCACTGGATCAACCGCCGAAACTTCAACTTCTCCCCTTTCATTTTGCTGCATGATGACATTACAGGGCAGCATTGTGCCAATATATTTTTCAGATTGAAGGGCTTTGTGGGCAAAAACGGGATTGCACGCACCAAGGATGACATAAGGTCTGAAATCAACGTCTAACTTTGATTTCAGAGTGGTCTGCACATTGATTTCGGTAAGAATTCCAAAGCCTTCTTCTTTCAGAGCACTTTCCACTTTCTGACGAGCCTCGTCCCAGCCGCAGCTCAGTACAGTTGAAAAATGATACGACATATTTATAAGATTTATAATCCGAAAAACAAGCGCCGCAGCGAAATGTTCAATGGGATACTGCTTGCAACCAAACTGAAAATTTGCAGAAGTTTTCTTATATTTTCGTTAAAAGTAACATATTTTGCTCTTAAAGAGTTTCGGATTGTAAAAATAACCTTTCTTTTACCGAAATACTTAAATATAATGCACTCCAATTCTCTAACCATAACTCTCAAACGTTTTCATTATGCAATACTCGATTTTGATGTTGTTTTTTGTGCTTGCAGCCCTGCTTGCAGGCATTTTCCTGTATGTGTTTCTTTCTTCGCGACAAGACAATGGTCATTTAAGCGGGATGGCCAATGCGCTTCAGAAGCGGTTTTGGTTTGTGTTGATCCTGTTTTCGATTCTTGCCATTTTTGCCTCGGTGACACTCCCAAAATCGCCTTATTTTCTTTTTTCGGGTGAACAGCCCTCGAAGGTGGTTTATGTGGCAGCTCGACAGTTCTATTTTGTGATGTCGTATCAGGCCATAGATCCGGCCAATCCTACAGGAGAACCTTCTATCGAACTCAATACCAATGAGATGGTTGAGTTTCGTGTAACAAGTCTTGATGTAAATCACGGTTTTGCCATTTACAATCCGCACAACGAGCTGATTGCCCAGACACAAGCCATGCCGGGTTATGTGAACCGGCTGCGCTGGAAGTTTTCCGAACCCGGGCTCTACACCGTGTATTGCTTAGAATATTGCGGAATGGCACATCAAGCAATGAAAACAACAATCACTGTTAAATAGGAAAAATCATGGAAACAACACGTTTTAACAAAATAACATCCCTTTGGATCATTACTGTTTTGGTTCTGTTTGTCGTAGCCATCACGCTTGGTATTATCATGCGACTCAACCAGAGTGAGCTTATTACCGTTTCGCCCATCACTTTTTATACTGACATGACGGTTCACGGCCTTACGATGATCGGAATTTGGTTTGTTGCGGGTATGGCGGCAGTGAATTTCATCATGGAGCGTTATATAAAAACGAGCTATCGGGCCAATGTTTTTGCCTTTGTGATGACCGTTGCCGGAGTATTGTTGCTTTGGACTTCCACCTTTTTCGGACGATTTCACGCAGGTTGGACATTTTTGTATCCCTTGCCTTTTAAGGTGATGTGGAAAAGCTGGGCGACTCCGGTTTTTTATCTGTCGCTTACGGTGCTGGGTGTAGGCTGGTTAGTCTGGTGCCTGAGCCTCGTAGCTTCATTGTTCAAAAAATATTCCGTAAAGGAGGTATTTGCCTGGCAACATTTCTCAAAAAGCCCGAAAACAGAAACCCCGCCTTTTGTGCTTATCGCCATGATCAGCTTAGTTGGGATTATCACTTGTTTGCTGGCTGCTGTCATTCTTTTGGCTTTGTCGTTTGCTGAGTACTATTCAAAAGGCAGTTTTGTGAACGATGCCCTGCTGATGAAAAACCTGACATATTTTTTTGGACACACCATTGCCAACGAGATGTTGTATCTGGGCCTTGCCATTCTGTATGAGCTGTTTTCGGAAATCAGTGGTCGTCCGAAATGGAAAACCACCTGGTACGTGGCTTTAGCATGGAATTTCACTTTGATTTTTATACTCACCGCCTTTTTCCATCATTTATACATGGACTTTGTACAGCCCGAAGGATTCCAGATTATCGGGCAAATAGCATCCTATTCGGCCAGTCTGCCCGCCGCCGGTGTCACCGTTTTCAGTGTGATTGTAGCTGTTTACCGGACAAAGATCAATTGGTCGTTAGCCAATCTGCTGTTCTTTTTAGGCGTTACGGGCTGGGTTATCGGTGGTATTGGAGCAGTGATTGACGCCACGATATCGAACAACTTCATTTTGCACAACACCCTTTGGGTTCCAGCGCATTTTCATACCTACAATGCTTTGGGAAATGTGTTGTTAAGTCTGGCATTTTTTCAATGGTTTTCGGTCAAGTTTGGGGGAGGCAGTCAACGGTGGTCGAAGGTGGTGATATGGCTTTTGCTGATTGGCGGAATTGGGTTTTTAACTGCATTTTATATTGGTGGAGCCGACTCCATTCCAAGGCGTTACAGTTCTTATCCTGAAGTGTTTGCGACGGCTAAAACCCTTGCTGCCTTAGGCGCTCTTTTTGCCACAGTCTATCTGAGCGGGATTCTGGTGTTTTTTGTCAATATATGTAAAAGATGTTTAAAAATTCTGTTGCAGCGTTCATAATCCTTATACCTATCTTTATTTTTCGTGCAGATGGACAAAATCAGCCCAATCTGCGCGAAGAAGCAAACATCTACCAAAAAGTTTACGATGCTCCATTGCGGTTGATTGACGGCGAACAAACCCGTTTGCATCAGATAGCCGGTCAAAAACCTTTGGTTTTAGTGCTGCTTTTTACCCGTTGTACAGGTGTTTGTTATCCCTATCTCGGGCAATTGAAGAAACAATTTGAGCAGATCAAGCAAGTTGAAAATGAGCCATTTCAGGTTTTGGTCGTAAGTTTTGACCCGCGCGACACGCAAGAGGATATGCAAACCATGGCCGAGGCTTTTTCGTTACAATCAGATAGTTTATGGGAGTTCGCAGTGACGGATAGTATTGAAGCACTTACAAAAACATTGGGGTTCAACGCTTTATGGAATGAAGAGCTGCAACAGTTTGAGCACGATGCCATCTTGATCGGACTAAACCAGCAGGCCTACATCACCCGCAAACTCATTGGATTCAGAAGCAATGCCGAAATTGGGCAATTGTTGGCCGACATTTACAATGTCTTCTCTCCCACTTTTCGTCTTCCCGATCCGAAGATGCGTTTTGCTTGTTTTGATTATGACCCGGCGACAGGTCGCAATAAACCGAGCGTTGGTTTGGCAATCATTGCTCTACCGGCAGCATTAACCTTACTGTTGTTGTTCGTCATTTGGCTTAGGACAAGAAATAAACCGTCATAATTTGCTTATTAATACACCATGATGATAAATGAACCTTTGCTGCGAAGACTTGTTGTGAATACAGACTAATACTGCGAGGTTAGAAAATACATTAAAAACTGTACCTATGCTTGTTGAAATATGGTCGGACGTAATGTGTCCGTTTTGTTATCTCGGGAAGAAAAATTTTGAAAAGGCGTTGAGACATGTTTTATTTCGGGAGGAGGTGAAAGTGGAGTGGCGTAGTTTTCAGCTTGATCCCAGACTGCCTCGCGAAGGTCTTCACATTTCAACAGCCGAATATTTGGTTCAAAGCAAAGGCTGGTCGCAACACCAGATTGAGAAAATGATGTCTCAATTACAACAGGCAGGTCAGAAGGTGGGGATTGATTTCCGACAGGATATTTCCATTCCGGCCAACACATTTGATGCGCAACGTTTAGTCCATTTTGCTCAGGTCATCGGCAAAGGCAGTGCCATGGAAGAAGCCTTGTTCGAGGCACATTTCACGCAGGGGAAAAACATAGGAAGTTGGGAGATATTGGCCAATATTGCTGAGCAGCTTGGACTTGGCAGCAAACAGACAATGAACATGTTAGAAAGTGAAGCATATATTGACGAAGTAAAAAAAGATTTATCAGAGGCAAGGCAACTTGGTATTCAAAGCGTTCCATATTTTGTGTTCAATCGTAAATATGCCGTTTCCGGAGCACAGCCTACAGAAATCTTTAGGCAGGCCTTAGAACAAACTTTTTCCGAAACGCAGAATATTCCACAATTTGCAAAAAGTCAGGATGCTGATTCATGTGGCGAGGCCGGTTGCGAAACTGGGCTCTGACCATCTAAGCCAAGAAAATAACAATGACATTTTATAAAATATTGCTGCTGATTCACGTACTTTCGGCTATTCTTGGTTTAGGGCCAGGTTTTATCATGATTTATGTGGTGACGAAAGCGCAAAACATGACCGAGCTGCGCCACGCCTATTTTATCCGTAACCGGCTCCATATTTTTGTGATGGTTGGCGGCAGTCTGCTGCTTCTCACCGGTTTAACGATGGGATTGGTGAACCCTTTTCTGTTCAGGAGCGGATGGTACGTTACAGCTTTAAGTTTATTTGTTGTTGCCTTAGCATTTGGCCCAATTTTTCTCACACCCCGTTCCAAGCCCATTAAAGCATTGCTGAAAAATCATGAAGACAACAATATTCCCGATGAATATTATGCGATGGCAAAAGAACTCTTTTTTGTAGAACGCATTGAAAATCTGATATTTATTACAATTATTATTTTAATGATTCTAAAA
>JBDHYV010000137.1:0-7118 GCA_039811545.1 Bacteroidales bacterium
GTTATATCTTTGAACCTTAGGATTTTTTTGCAAATTATTTTTCCGGAATAAAACAAGCAGACCCATTAGCTTGTTTATAATCGAAAGTTATTACGAAAGTGCTTATCGTTAAGCCAAAATCCGGTCGGCAAAAGGATGCCATAACCAATAAAAAATTAAAAATGAGGCAACTTAAAATAACAAAGTCTATCACAAACCGCGAAAACGCATCGCTGGACAAATACCTTCAGGACATTGGCAAGGAGGAAATGATAACTGCCGATGAAGAGGTTGAGCTTGCCCGCAAGATTCGGGCTGGCGACCAACAGGCTTTGGAGCGACTAGTGAACGCCAACCTTCGTTTCGTGGTTTCGGTAGCCAAGCAATATCAAAATCAAGGGCTAAGTCTCCCCGACCTTATCAACGAGGGCAATCTCGGATTGATTAAAGCGGCAAGACGTTTCGACGAAACGCGCGGCTTCAAGTTTATCTCCTACGCGGTGTGGTGGATACGTCAAAGTATTTTGCAGGCACTGGCCGAGCAGTCGCGCATAGTGCGTTTGCCGCAGAATCAGGTTGGCTCGCTCAACCGCATCAAGAAAATGTCGTCAAAACTCGAACAAATCTATGAGCGCTCGCCTTCGGCAGAGGAAATAGCCGAGCAGATGGATTTGCCCGAAGCAAAAATTGAGGCCGCCATGAAAATCAATAGCAGAGTCATTAGCATGGATGCCCCCTTAGTAGCCGATGAAGATATGATGTTTTTGGATCAGTATATTCCTGATGATATGGAAGAAACTGACGACAGGCTGATGCGCGAATCACTCGGAAACGAGATTCAACGCTTGCTTGAGATGTTGAACGAGAAAGAGCGCGATGTGCTCAGCCTCTATTTCGGACTTGGCATGAGCCACGGCTACACGCTCGAAGAAATAGGCGCAAAATTCGATCTCACACGCGAAAGAGTCCGACAGATTAAAGAAAGAGGTATCCGAAATCTGAAAAACTCCGTCAGAAACCGACAGTTGAAAGCTTATTTGGGTCAGTGATACCTTATAAATAGCTGATAACGATAAGGAACAGGATGCACTCCTGTTCCTTTTTTTTTATTTTTCAAACCTCCGAAAACGATTGCATTAATGCCTATATTTGCTGCAAAACCTGATCAGTCCAAATAAATCAATAACTAAAAACAAAAAAGTAATGGAAAAATTCAACAGCACAATTAAGTCGTGGATCGAGATGGAAATGGCAGCTTCCGAACTGATTAATGTCGTGAGCAAACTCTGGTATGAAAAGTCGGTTGAGCTAATTTTGCTGCGTTCGGTACTGATTAACCGTGGCTCAGGGAAAGTGCTTAACAAACATATACGGGCCGAAACCATCTTGAAGAAACCCGTCAGAGTCGAAGATTCTCTGCTCATAGCCAAAGCTATTTACGAATTGAATATTGCTCCGGCACGGATTGATATCGGTCGTTTGAATTCGGAATGGACTAACGAGGGCGCAAATTACACCGATATTCATGCTTTTGTGAAGGATAAGCTAAAGGCTTTCATTGCGGTTGAGCCACGTAGCAATCGCACACAAGATGTGGTGCTTTATGGTTTTGGCCGTATTGGACGGCTTTTGGCACGCGAGCTGATATTGTTTGCCGGCAACGGAAGTCATCTTCGCCTACGGGCAATCGTTACCCGTTCCAATACTCCTGACGAAATAAGAAAACGTATTTCGCTTTTCCGTAAAGACTCTGTCCACGGATATTTCCACGGTGTAGCCAACGAAGACCTCGAAAACAACGCTATGGTCGTCAACGGCCAGATTATCAAATTTATCTCGGCTTCCAATCCAGAAGACCCCGACTATACCCAATATGGGATTCACGATGCGTTGGTGATTGACAATACCGGTGTTTTCCGCGACCGCGAAAACCTCTCGCGCCACCTGAAAGCCAAAGGTGTTGCCAAAGTGCTACTCACTGCGCCAGGAAAGGGCGACATCCCAAATATCGTTTATGGCGTCAACCAGAACATGGTTCCCATTGAGTCTGAAACCATTTTCTCGGCAGCATCTTGCACGACAAATGCCATTGTACCCGGCTTAGAGGTGATCGAAAATGCCTATGGGATTATTAAAGGCCATATTGAAACTATTCATGCCTATACCAACGACCAGAATCTGCTCGATAATTATCATAAAAAGATGCGTCGCGGACGTTCGGCACCGCTCAATATGGTGATTACCGAGACCGGAGCCGGCTCGGCAGCCGCCAAAGCCATCCCTTCGCTCAAAGGAAAACTCACCTCTAACGCCGTAAGGGTTCCGGTGCCAAATATGTCGCTGGCCATCCTTACCCTTGAGATAAATCAACAGGTAACGGTGGAAGAAATCAATCAGCATTTCCTTGAGGCATCGCTCAAAGGCAACCTGATCGAACAGATTCGTTATAGCAACTCAACAGAATTTGTTTCGTCCGATGGAATTGGCGACTCCTGCCCCTGTATTTACGACAGTCCGGCAACCAAAGTTTCGGAGGACGGCAAAACCATCATTCTTTATCTTTGGTACGACAACGAATTCGGATATACAAGTCAAGTAGTGCGCCTTGCACGCCACCTTGGCCGTGTCAAAAGCTATCGTTATTATTAGACAGAAGAGGCCGGCACATTTTTTTGGATGTACCGGTTTTTTATGCCGCTTTTTAGGTTAATGATAAACGGTTGGAGTTAAAATCCTTTGGTCATGGCTTGAAATATTTTTTCGTCCGACAGTAGAAAGTTGGCCGAAGCACCTTAATTTTGTCCGCTTATTCAAGCATTCTCACTTCATGAAAAACACAAAATATATCTTTGTTACCGGAGGCGTTACCTCGTCGCTGGGAAAAGGTATCATTTCGGCTTCTTTAGCCAAGCTCTTCCAGGGAAGGGGACTCTCGGTTACCATTCAGAAGCTCGATCCCTACATTAATGTTGATCCCGGCACACTCAATCCCTACGAGCATGGTGAATGTTTTGTTACGGAGGACGGTGCCGAGACCGACCTTGATCTGGGGCATTATGAACGTTTTTCCAACGAGCCTACATCGCAAGCCAATAATGTTACTGCCGGACGGATTTATCAATATGTCATCAACAAAGAGCGCGAAGGCGGATATCTTGGCACAACGGTTCAGGTGATTCCGCACATCACCGATGAGATAAAACGGAGGATTAAGCTTCTTGGGCAAAATGGCAGTTATGATTTTGTCATCACCGAGATAGGTGGAACTGTGGGCGACATAGAATCTTTTCCGTTTGTCGAAGCTATCCGTCAGATGCGTTGGGAGATGGGCAGAAACTGTGCCGTGATACATCTCACCCTCGTGCCATATCTTTCGGCTGCCGGTGAGCTGAAAACCAAGCCGACACAACATTCGGTCAAAACGATGCTCGAACAGGGAGTTCAGCCTGATATTATCGTCTGCCGTACCGAGCGTCACCTCAACGATGCCATTCGCAGTAAAATTGCCCAGTTTTGCAATGTTGACGTAAGTGCGGTGATCGAAAGTATAGATGCTGCATCCATTTACGATGTGCCTATGCACATGCTCGAAGAAAGATTGGATATCGAAGTGCTCCGAAAAACCAATACGCCTATCCCCGAAAAAATTGACATCAGCAGTTGGGAGCAGTTTCTGCAACGACTCCACAATCCCTTGCATAAGGCTACGGTTGCCTTAGTGGGCAAATATGCCGACTTAAAAGATGCTTATAAGTCAATCAACGAAGCTTTCATCCATGCCGGTGTGGCCAACGAATGTAAGGTGAACATCAGATATGTTCACAGCGACCAGCTTGATCATGGTAAACTCGCCGAGGTTCTCTCCGATGTGGATGGCATCCTCGTGGCACCAGGCTTCGGCGAGCGGGGTATTGAAGGAAAAATCGCTGCAATTGAATTTGCCCGCACTCAAAAAATACCATTCTTTGGCATCTGCCTTGGTATGCAATGTGCTGTGGTTGAGTTTGCCCGCAATGTGCTCCAACTCAAAGATGCCCATTCTACCGAGATGAATCCCCGTACACCTTTTCCGGTGATTGACATCATCCAGACCCAAAAAGGCATTAAGAATCTGGGTGGAACAATGCGTTTGGGAGCCTATCCTTGCAAGCTCGACCCCGATTCAAAGGTGTTTTCGATGTACCGCGAAACCATGATTTCAGAGCGACACCGCCATCGTTATGAGTTTAACAACGAATACAAAAAATCTTTCCAGAAAGCAGGAATGAACCTCGCTGGGATTTATCCGAACGAAAGCCTGGTGGAAGTGATTGAATTGGCCGACCATCCCTGGTTTGTAGGGGTGCAGTATCATCCTGAATATAAAAGCACCGTTGCTAATCCGCATCCGCTTTTTGTTGGCTTTGTCAAAGCAATGTTGGCCAACAAAACTGGAAAATCGTCCTGAATAACTCAGTAGCAGACATTCTGTTTTTCGTTTTTTCGGTTCAAAAGCACCAAAAAACCTTACGCGCCTGCCCACGCACCCAGCCCGGCTAAAGTTTGAAGTTTTTCTGCCATTGTTTCCAGAAATATTCTTCTTTTAAGAATCAGGCTTTGGCTTGAAAACATCTTAACACTTTAACATCCTAACACCTTAACACTGTAACACCTTAACACAAAAGCACCAAAAAACCTCACGCGAACGATGCGCCTACCCACTCTGAAAAACCTTAAAACTCCAGCTTTTCACCGGCTTGGGTGTGGGCATACTGAAACATCCAAACTTATTTTCTTGTCTTTCGGGCATGAAAGAATGAGAAATACATAGAAGAAGGGTGCAATCGCAGAAGGATGGCCTAGTACATTTCTGAAATCCTAAATATTTAATACGTTGCTCCTGTCAACGGCTTCTGCTATGCAGATAATCACTATTTTTGCACCTGTTTTCTAAAAAATAATATGAACAGAGATTCCATTTTTGGATTTATCCTCATCGCCGTCATCCTTATCGGCTATTCCATCTGGATGACTCCCTCGAAAGAAGAAATGGCTGCACGGCAGCACAAACAGGACTCCATTATGCAGCTTAGGCAACAGCAGCGGCTTTCCGACTCGTTGCGGCTGAGCCAGGAGCTGAAAGCCATCGAAGAGCAGCAGGAAGCCAAAAAAAGTGTGGCCGACCTTCAGCCGGGCGATTCATCAGCTAACGTCAGCCGGTTGCAGGACAGATATGGTGCCTTTGCCGTTTCGGCCAACGGAGAAGAACAGGAATGGGTGTCGGAAAACCAACATATTCGTTTGGTCTTTAGCTCAAAAGGCGGATTCATCAAGGAGATTCAGCTCAAAGAATATATCACTTGGGACACTATGCCATTGGTGCTTTTCGACCCTCAAACGGCAAAGTTCGATCTTTCTTTTTTTGCTAAAAACCGCATCATCAACAGCTCCGACCTGTATTTCAAGCCTTTTGTGAATGGAAAACCATTTTCGGGTGAAAATTTTCCACAGGTTGAAGGCGACAGCCTATCCATTAGCCTCAGAGCTTATGCCTCTGATACTGGGATTGTTGACGAAAATAAGTATCTTGCGCTGAACTATTCCATCTATCCCGATTCATACAAAGTGGGCTTCGCCCTCGATTTGCATGGCCTGAGCGATGTGCTGGCAGCCAACACAAGTTCGGTAAACTTAGATTGGACGGTTGACTTGCTCAATCAGGAAAAGGCCATTGACCGGTTTAATGGCCCAACCATTTTTTTTAAGCATTTGAACGATGAAGTGGACTATCTGTCGGAAACAAAAAACGATGAAAAAAGTATTAAAACAAAGCTGAAATGGATTTCATTTAAACAGCAGTTTTTCAGTACAGCACTCGTGGCCAATGGAGCCTTTGATAATGCCGACATTCGTACGTATGATAGTGATGCCCGCCAGAGTGTGCGGTATATGAAAACTGCCAAAGCCTCTTTGGATATTCCGGTAAACCTGAATGAAAGCCAGAAGGTACCAATGTTTTTCTATTTTGGTCCGAATAGCTATTACGAACTCAAAGAATATGGAATAGGACTTGAGCGCCAGATTCCTCTTGGCTGGGGATTCTTTCTGCTTGCATGGATCAATATTTACATTGTGATTCCGGTCTTTACCTTTCTTGGAAGTTTTGGTTGGAACTATGGCATTGTCATTTTGGTACTTACGATTCTGTTAAAAATGGCTCTTCTGCCTATTGCCTATAAAACCTATAGCTCGTCGGCCAAGATGCGGGTGCTTAAACCTGAGGTGGACGAAATTAATGCAAAATATCCCAAGCAGGAAGATGCCATGAAGAAGCAACAGGCCATTATGAGCCTCTATAAGCGTGCCGGTGCCAATCCCATGTCGGGCTGTGTGCCGATGCTTCTGCAAATGCCGATTCTTATTGCCATGTTCCGCTTCTTCCCTTCGAGCATCGAACTGCGGCAAAAGGCGTTCCTGTGGGCGCACGACTTGTCCACTTATGACAGCATTTTCGACCTGCCATTCAATATTCCTTTTTATGGTTCGCATGTGAGTTTATTCACCCTGTTGATGACCATTTCCACCATCTTCTACACCCATATCAATAACCAGATGATGGGCAGTCAAAGCAATCAGATGCCCGGAATGAAAACCATGATGTATCTGATGCCCGTCATGTTTCTGGGGATTTTCAATAACTATGCTTCCGGTTTAAGTTATTACTATCTATTGGCCAACTTGATAACCTTTGCACAGATGTATCTTTTCCGGTTTGTGATTGACGAAGACAAGGTGCGTCAAAGGATTGAGGAAAATAAGAAAAAGCCTGTAAAAAAGTCGGCATTCCAGCAACGCCTTGAAGATGCTGCCAAACAACGTGGCATGAAATAATTGCTTTGATTTGTGGAACGAACTTATTATGAACGCATTGGCCGCGACACGCTACGGCAGATGATTGAATATTTTTATGATGGCATTCGCGAGGATAAGTTGCTTCGGCCAATGTATCCCGGCGACCTTGAGGCTGCTGAGCTTAGACTGTTCTTGTTTTTAGTTCAGTATCTTGGTGGGCCGGCCACCTATTCCGAACGAAGAGGGCATCCTCGGCTTCGGATGCGTCATGCCGATTATCAAATTGACGAAAATGCTCGTGATCAATG
>JBDHYV010000138.1:0-7113 GCA_039811545.1 Bacteroidales bacterium
CCCTGAAAAAAGCAGCGTCTTTCCGGGTGATGGCGGCAATGCCATCTACCTGAGCCAACGCATTTTTTTCATATCTCTCCAAGGTGCGCGCCAGATGGCTCAAATAATACTTTTTCAAAGGGTTGCGGCATTGCTGGGCAAGCCGTTTCCAGATCAGATGTTCGATATTGTGAGCTCGAAGCACAATTCTGGCCTTGCAGTGTTTTCGCACCTCTTCCACATAAGGAACCATAAACAAGCTTTCCAACTGAACCACATCAAACTGTTGGCGGTGCAGAATGGCCACTAATTTTTCCCTGAAATTTTCTGAAATAAATCGTTGAACATGATACGATGTAGTGGAAAAAAGATTAAGAAATGCCTCCATTGGCTTGATCGTCAGGTCAATATCAACGAGTTCGATGCCGGTTTGTTTCCGATACTCGTCGGGAATATCGGCTTCTGTCACATGATATTTGGCCGAGTTCACAGCCAACACTTTCACCTGATGCCCGGCATTGAGCAATCCTTGAATAAGGCTGTTCATGGCCATCGGCCCTCCTTCACGCGCCGGAAAAGGCGATTTGTTACACAAAAACAATACTTTTTTCATAAGGCCTCCTCAACCGATTGCCTTTTACGAAACAATTTGATGAAGAACTTCTTCCAACTTTCGGCATCAAGCAAAGGCGCGTCGGTGGTTGACTTAAAGGTGAGAAACAAACCTATCGGAAAAAGGATGAGTGATGAAAGCCACACTCCCAGCACCATGTCCATATCGCCTGTTTTGGCTGATTTTTCTCCGGTGATGCTGGTGATATGATACAACACAAAAAAGAATACTGCAATCACCACCGGCAGGCCTAATCCTCCTTTGCGGATGATAGTGCCCATGGGGGCTCCAATAAAAAACAGGATCAAACAGGCAATGGAAAGGGTAAATTTTTTGTGCCAGGCAATCTCATGCTTGCGGATGTTTTCGGCTTGTAAATCGAGCTCTTTCTTGTTGAACCCTAAGTTATCTTTGTTATTTTTTGCCGAGGTGATGGCCATTTCAAGCACATTAAACTGGTCGCCGGGCGTAAAATTCAGAATCAGCGGTGTTTTGAGCGAAACCCGATGAAGGCTGTCGGTAAGTATCTCACCTGCCATCTTTTTATCGTAAGGCCGGCTTGTGGTTTTCGGTCTGCTCGAGGTATCGAGGGTTGCCAGATTCTGATAACGATAGTAAAATCCATCCGAAAACTTGGCGCTGCGCTCGCGATAACGGTTGTCCAACGAATCAATAAATTGCTCTAACTGTCGGGTAGTGAGCATGGAATAATGATTCTTGAAAAACTCCTCCTTTGTACGTGTAAGGTCAAATTCCGTTAGATCGAATTTCAGTCGCTGTTCTTTGAAGCTGCTCCTCTCGAATGGGCGGTTTTCGCGGAAGTTGCGCGTGGTGATGATATCCTTGTAGTTGTATCCGTCAAAAAGGGTGAAAATGATAAATTTTTGGTCGGGGCTCAGCTCCATGATGCCCGATTTGGCCGTGGTAACTTTGATATTCCCCATACGGTCGGTATGATCATAAATCTTCACATTGTAAATCGTCCGGCCGTCTTTGCCTTTCTCGCCCACCCGGATGACGAAATTGTCAATTCCGTTGTAAAATTCGCCGGGCTTGATGTTGAAAGCCAGCTTCTGCTGGCGGATGTCGTAGAGCAGCGATTGGAACTTCAGGTTCGCCACCGGTAGCACATTATTCGAGAACAGAAAAGCCAACAGGCTGATGGTCAACGAAAGATAGACCAACGGTCGCATAATCTTCCAAACCGAGATGCCCGAGGCTTTCATGGCTACCAACTCGTAATGTTCGCCAAGATTTCCAAAAGTCATCAGTGACGAAAGCAAAATGGCTAAGGGCAAGGCCAAGGGAACAAAAGTGGCGCTGGCATAAAACATCAACCTGACAATCAGTGCGGTTTCGAGCCCCTTGCCTACCAAATCGTCAATATATTTCCAAAGAAACTGCATCAACAGGATAAAAAGCGCAATGAAAAAGGTCAGGACAAAAGGTCCAAGATACGATTTCAGCACATAAAGATTGATTTTTTTCACCTGTTGCATTTATCGAAGGCAAAAATAATACAAATGCCCGATGAAAGCCCCGAAATTTATGGGTGAAGGCTTAACAGCTACTATCCACACCCTGCTGAAATCTCATTCCACAAGACATTGCCCGTGGCTTAGAAAACATTTTTTGTCTCTCAAAGGTGCAAAAGCCTCTATTCCCAAGCTTTGCCAATAAGAAACAAAGTCGCTACCAATGGAGTTTCTCGGCAAACTCATCGTTGATGCTTTTCAGCAGGATGTCACAGGCATGGGCAAAAAGCCGGTTTTCGTTATCATCATCCTTGTAGGTGAAGTGTAGCTCTTTGTAATCGCCACGTTTTGGCAGCAGGCTCAATGCTTCGTGAAGTGTTTCGCGGGGCGTGTCCGGCGAAGTCAGATCAAACCGAGCCAACAATTGATTTAACTGGTCGAAAGTGGTTTGCGCAAGTGGCCCATCGAGTTGTTTTTCAACATATTGGATTTTACGTTGCGAGTTGGTGAAACTTCCTCCCATTTCCCAGGGATACGAAGCTGGCATCACCAAATCGGCTTGAAGCGCGGTTTCGGTGAGAAAAAGATCCTGGACCATCAAAAAATCAATGTCTGACAGCATTTTTTTGACGCTATCCTTATCCAAAGCGCAGCCAAGAGGGTCTTCACCAAAAACAAAAGCATTTTTTATTTGACTTTCGAGCAACAAGGTGTAAACATCGCGAGTATGCACAGGCAAAGCATCTGTTTTCCAGCGGAAAGCCATGCGGTATTGCAAATCTTCGTCATCCACAGGTTCGGCACCAACGCCAATCCGATAGTCCATACCCATGTCAATCACGCCGTGGGCGTTGTTTTTTTCTTTGAGCACCAATACGCCGTTGGCAATCTTCCCGAGTTTTCCGGTAATCATTGCCATATTATGGACGGAGAGGCTGGCGTTGGCCGAGAGTTCTTTTTCCTGAAACACCATGATGGCGTTCATCTCGTTGTTGTAGTCCTGAGCGAAGCCGGCCACAGTTTCGGCATCAGTTCCGGCCCGGACAAGCAATTCTTCGAAGTCGCAAGCCATGAGCCGGTCGCGGTATTCCTCCCAGTCTTCGGTACGTTTGTTGATGAATGCCTGATCCTGTAAGCCATTGGTTACTAAATAATGATTCACCGCCTTGAAAAAGTAATAGTAATTTTCGACGGCAATCACCCGATCCACCTTTTTGCTGAAACGGCTTTTCGGATTCTTCGTAACAAGCACTAACTCAATATTTTCCTTGTAGCGGGTATTGAAGGCGATGTGGTTGATGACCGGATGATCTAAATGGATTTCGTTACCGGCAAAGAAAATTTTGGTTGTACCGCGCAGGTCGCAATAGGAAGCATTTTCGTTGGAATCGAAGAAATAGCCATCGCCTCGGCCGAGGTAATGGAAACTGCTCACCTGATTGGTTTTCGCACCGGCACGAGCTAATTTCTGAATCAGATAAAGCTCTTCGTTGGTGAGCCTTGCGCCTCCAAAAAAGACGTTTTCATCGGGTGCGACTGCTTTGATTTTGTCGGCAATCACCCGATAGGCCTCGTCAAAACCGATTTCCACGAAATGTCCGTTTTTCTTCAAAAGTGGACGGATAAGGCGATCTTTTCGGTTAAACAGTTTATAGCCAAAGAGTTGTCGGCGATTGATCAGTCCCATCTTGTTAATCTCGCCCAAACGCGATGAGGCACGATAGAACTGTCCTTTGTAGTGATGCAGATTAATTTCATAGCCTTCAGAGCCAAACATATCAATGGCCTGAATGGTATCTAACGGCAATGGTCCGGGTTTATAGTCGTAGTTTTCGCCGATTGCACCTGTCGGGCAAGCCGTGATACACAATCCGCAACTTTCGCAGCTTGTTTCCTGGAGCGACAATCCCATGGCCGGAGCCACATAGCTTTTGAACCCCCTGTTGACAAGGCCCAGCGCACCGGCTCCCACCACTTCGCGGCAGATGCGGATACAGCGGCTGCACAAAATACATTTATTGCTATCTATTTCGATGAAAGGATGCCTGAAATCCACCCGATATTCCTGAAACTCGCCGGAGAAGGCTTTTTGATCGGCACCATAATCGGTGGAATATTTCTTTAACTGACAGGTATATAAAGCGTTACATCCGCATTCCATACAACGTTGGGCTTCGGTTTGTGCTGTTTTTTCATCCGCATATCCCAGCTCAACCTCTTTGAAATTGTGACGCTCATCGGCAGGCAATACCGGCATTTCTTGTCGCAATTGTCGTGGATAATGCGGTTTGAAATCCTTCGCTGTCAAGGTTTTGAAGTGGTCCTTTTTACTTAGGAATTCCCTTTTCACAGGTTCGATGGGCAGACCGCTCAGAAACTGATGACAAGAACGGACAGCAATGCGGGCTTGTGCAATGGCCTCGATGATAGTAGCCGGGCCCGAAACACCATCGCCGGCAGCAAAGACCGACGGAATGCCAGTTTGCAACGTTTTTCGGTCGGCTTCAATATCGCCCCAGCGTGTGATTTTCAGCGCGCCTTCATCTGTATGCCGGTTGATGTCGTCAATAAAATTCACATCCGTTTGTTGTCCGATGGCGGCCAGCACAATATCGGCATTGAGTTCAAATTCTGTTCCTAAAAGTGGGACCGGGCGGCGGCGGCCTGAAGCATCGGGATCGCCGAGAGCCATACGGATCAACCGCACTGCCGTCAGATTGCCATTATTATCTTTCAGTATCTCGACAGGATTTGTAAGAAACAGGTATTCAACACCTTCTACTTTGGACTCATGAACTTCGATGGGGTTTGCAGGCATCTCGTTTTCGGTGCGCCGATACACAACCCAGACTTTTTCGGCATTGCAGCGAATGGCAGTACGGCAGCAGTCCATGGCGGTGTTTCCACCCCCGACAACGACAACTGTTTTTCCGGAAAAATCGAGCTGCTGGCCTGTGGCTTCGCGGTTTTTTAGAAATTCTATTCCCGGAAACACATTTTCGGCATCATCGTCCGGGCAGCCAACGGAGCTGCCTTTTTGCGAACCAATGGTAAGCACTGTGGCATCATATTCTACTTTCAAGCTACCATAACTCAGATTTTCGCCCAAACGTTTGTTGTAATGAATCTTAACACCAAGTCCGGTTATGTTCTTCACTTCTTTATCGAGCAGTTCGTTGGGCAGCCGATATTCGGGAATGCCATAGCGAAGCCACCCGCCTGCTTTTGGCGAAGCTTCAAAAATATCCACCTGATGCCCTTCGAGGCGCAGAAACCATGCAGTTGAAAGGCCGCCGGGACCAGCTCCAATCACGGCCACCTTTTTACCCGTCTCGGCCTTTATTTGAGGTACAAATTTGTTGTCGGACGCCAGATCTTGATCGGCTGCATAACGTTTCAGGTAGTCAATCCCAACGGCTGGGCCTTCTTCCATCAGATTTCGGCGACAAGCTACTTCACAGGGTCTTACACAGACCCGCCCGCAGATGGCCGGAAGGGGATTGGTTTCTTTGATGAGTGCCACTGCATCGTGATAGCGACCTTTGTCAATGAGCGAGATATAGCCTTGCACATCAACGCCGGCCGGACAGGTTTGCCGGCAAGGAGCAGTGCAGTCGGCATAATGATTGCTCAACAGCAGTTCGAGCGAAGTTTTGCGGGCCTCCTTCACCGAAGGAGTGTCGGTGAGGATGTCCATCCCTTCGGTGATAAAAGTCGAACACGATGGTTGGTGGCCTTTCACACCGACAATCTCCACCACGCACACATAACAGGAAGAGTAAGGGTCGAGGCGCGGGTCGTGGCACATCACCGGAATTTCGATTGCGTGGCGGCGGGCACATTCGTAAATGGTTTCGCCCGGGAAACCGACAACATTTTTTCCGTTGAGCTTCAGGTTGATATGATGATTCATGGCTTTGGTCTTCAAATTATTTATTCTACCACCACAGCTCCATACCTGCAAACGCTGTAACACTCGCCGCAATGGGTACAGATAACCTGGTTGATGACATGAGGATGCTTTCTTTCGCCCGAGATTGCGTCAACCGGGCATTTCACGGCGCAAATCGTGCAGCCCGTACATTCGGATGCGAGGATATGGTAGCGCAACAATGGTTTGCACACTTTGGCCGTACATTTCTTGCTATAAATATGCTCTTCATATTCTTGCCGAAAATATTTCAATGTGGTGAGCACCGGATTTGGCGCAGTTTGCCCAAGGCCGCAGAGGGAGTTCTCCCTGATCTGTAAGGCCAGTTTCTCTAACTTATCTATATCTTCAGGCACACCATCTCCATCGGTGATACGTTCTAAGATTTCGAGCATACGTTTGGTTCCGATGCGACAAAAGGTGCATTTTCCGCAGCTTTCGTTCTGGGTAAATCGCAGAAAGAATTTGGCCAGATCAATCATACAGGTCGTTTCGTCCATCACCACCATACCGCCCGATCCCATGATGGCACCTGTGGCCATCAGCGAGTCGTAATCAACGGGGGTATCCGCAAGATGTGCAGGGATGCAACCACCTGATGGTCCGCCAAGTTGCACAGCTTTAAACTGATGTCCGTTCTGTATTCCGCCGCCCATTTTGAAGACAATATCGTGGATGCTGACTCCCATTGGCACTTCAACGAGGCCGCCATGGTTCACCTTTCCGGTGAGGGCAAATACCTTGGTTCCTTTGCTTTTTTCGGTTCCATAAGCGGCATAGGCAGCAGCTCCGTTGCTGACGATCCAGGGGACGTTAGTCCAGGTTTCCACGTTATTGATATTGGTTGGTTTCTGCCACAGACCCGACACGGCCGGAAAAGGCGGTCTTTTGCGGGGCATGCCACGTCGTCCTTCGATGGAGGCAATGAGGGCTGTTTCTTCGCCGCACACAAAAGCCCCCGCGCCTTCTTTAACGCTGATATCAAAATCGAAGCTCTGAAGGCCAAACACATTTCGGCCAAGATATCCTTTTGCTTTCGCCTGGCCAATGGCGATTTTTAGTCTTTTAATGGCCAAAGGATACTCAGCTCGGCAATAAATGATTCCGGAGGAAGC
>JBDHYV010000139.1:0-7084 GCA_039811545.1 Bacteroidales bacterium
TCTTCGGTGACGCTGCCCGCCTTAGCCCAAAATGATGCGCTCAACCTGACGGATATTTTTGATTTTCAAGCAGTGGGTCAGTTGCCCAATGGTTACCAGACCGATGCCACCCTGATGGTAACGGCTCCAGAAGGAAGTAGGACACGTCCCATCAAACTGACCGTTTTTTCACCCGAACTTAAATTGTTGACTCTCAGTGTGAATGATGGCCAAAACGGCATCCTTGAGCCGGGCGAGACCGCCAATTTGGTTGTGCGCCTGAAAAACACTGGCGGTGCCAAGCTGAGCCAGATTGTGGCCTTGCTCACAACACCCAATCCCGACCTAAATATTCTGACCAACACGGCAGCCTTTGGATGGCTTCCGGCCGGTGAGGTGTGGGAAGCCGTCTTTCCGGTAACCCTCAGTAGCCTTTCGCCTCCCATGCAGGCCATCGAGCTGCAACTGAGCGTTACCGCCGATAACGGATTTGCCTTTACCAAGACACTGACACTGATGACTTCGCTCATTGTCGAGAATTTTGAGTCGGGAGGATTCAGCCTTTTCGACTGGACAATGGCTGGAAATGCCCCCTGGACAATTACCACGCAATCACCTTACGAAGGCAGTTATGCGGCACGATCGGGCACCATCGGCCATAGTCAGTACTCCACCATGAGCATGGCCTACGAGGTGGCTTTCGATGATACCCTCTCTTTCTATTATAAGGTGTCGAGCGAAAATAATTACGACTTCCTCCGTTTCTACATCAACGGCGTGCAGAAAGGAAGCGTTTCGGGCGACAAACCGTGGACTTTTGCAAGTTATCCCGTGCAAGCAGGCCCTAACACCTTTAGCTGGATTTATGAAAAAGATTACAGCGTATCTAACGGAAGCGACTGTGGATGGGTGGATTACATCCTTTTGCCGGCCATCAAGATTTATACCGGAGTTGAAGAAAGTCGTATTGCCGAAAGCTATTTGATAAAGATAAGTCCTAACCCCGTTACTGACAGGATGAGGGTGGAGGTTACACCTTCAGCCGACGGGCCATTTGTGCTTGCATTGCTCGATGGCAAAGGACGACAGCTCAACGCAAGCTCTTATTACGGAAACAAAGGCAGTGTAATATGTGTTTCGCCCGAAACGGAAGATTTGAGCGCCGGGCTGTATTATGTGGTGTTGCAAAGCGGTAGCCACAGCATCGTGAAACCGGTTGTGCTGACCGGAAGATAAAGGCTGAATTTATGTCTGAAAATGGTTTTTTGTGGTTGAAAAACACGCTCTTCGCCTTGTTGTTGGGTGTGCTTTTTTTGCCGATGTTGCAGAAAAAATGGGACTTGGTGCAAGAGCCCCCTCTTTCCGGTGCTTTTGCCCATACATCCGAAAACCTTTCCGACAGCCTCCGGTGGGCCAACTGGCTTGACGGAAGTTTTCAGACAATCACCAACAAAAGGATTGAAGAAGGCATTGGTTTTCGCAACAGCCTTGTCCGTCTATACAACCAATGGCAGTTCAGCCTTTTCAGCAAAGCCAATGCCGAAGGCGTGCTGATAGGCCGGCAGGGCCAACTTTATGAGGAAGATTATCTGCGTGCCGCGACCGGTGAGTTTTTTCTGGGAGAGGAAGTGTGGCAGCAAAAGGCTCAGCAGCTCAAGACGTTGAACGACACCTTGCAAAAGCTGGGAAAACAGCTTGTTGTGGTTGTTGAGCCCGGAAAGGGAACGGTTTATCCCGAACATTTTCCTGTCAAATATGCCGGAAAGCCCATCGGCAACGACAACTATCATGCGTTGGTGAAGCATTTTTCGACGGCCGGCCTGCGTCTGTTCGACCTAAACCAGGCTTTCCGGCAATGGGCCGATACCTCGGCCTTCGACCTTTTCCCCAAAACCGGAACCCATTGGTCGTATTATGGTGCTGTGCTGGCAGCCGACAGCCTTTTCCGGTATCTGGAAAAGCTTTTTCCCGGACGTATTCAAACATTTGATGTTCAGGAAATCGTGCCGGCACACGAACTGCGGCATCCGGATGATGATATCTGGTTAGCTATGAACCTGTTGACAGCACCTCCGGTGGGGAATGTGGCGTATCCGAAACTTCATTTTCCTGAAAAACCGGCCAATGCGCCCAAACTCCTCATCGTGGGCGACAGCTTCTATTTTAACTGGCAAAACGAACAACTCCTGCTGAATACCTTTGCCGATAATCATTTTTGGTACTACAACAAATTGATTTACAATGAAGTTGGAGCTGAAACCGGACTCGTCAGCGATTTGGATGCCGTTAAGGCGGTTTTGGAAAACGATTTGATTTTGATCATGATTACCGAGCGTTTTCATCAAAATTTCGCCTGGGACTTCGACACTTTTCTTTATGAACATTTCTTCCCGGGGCGCATCAGTCGTGAGGACTTTTTTCGCAACGAGGTTAGAATCGGCAACCTCGAGTTTATCCGACTTTATCATGAAGCCAAAGCCCAAAATATTCCTTTGACCGTGCGTTTGGAAAACGAAGCAAAAGGCCGCATGTTCGACGATTGGCAGAAACATCCCGAGCTGTATCAGGATAAGGCTGAGGTGATTGCCATGATTGAAATGGCCATTCAGGGCTCACCCGAATGGTTTTCGCAGGTGAAAACCAAAGCCGCCGACCGAAAAATCAATGTGGATGAGATGTTGAGGTTAGACGCCGAATGGGTCTATGACCAAAAACAGCAACAAAACCATTGAAAAGGATTTTCAAGTTGAAGAATTACAGCCGCTTATTACCGAAAGGGGAGATGACTTTTTAGGTTGGAGAATAGATCTTCTAAGGATGCTCTTCATTTTGACGCAGTCGTAAAATCTCCACCCTGATTTTTTCAATTTCTTCTTTATTGGCAATCTCGCCATCTAAACTGTAAAGGATAAAAACCTTTCCTCCGAAATCGTTTGTAAAACGCTCAAAACTTGCTTTCATTCTTTCGGAAACCGAATAATTTCCAAAGTTTGAGGAAGCTGTGATGGGCTTAATCTGGATTCCGAATGCTAAATTTTTAGTCACATAACCAAGATAATCAATGTCGCCCGCATGGTCGAGCTCCGAAGGACTTTCTTCAAAACGTATCTCAGGAAACGTTATGGCCAAACCATCGTTGACAACTGACTTCTCTCTCAAATAGCCATCATAAGTTCTATTGATTGTCAGATTGTGGATGTAATCGTAACAATCCTCTTTTGTTAAGGCATTGAAAGCTTCTTGCCATTCAGGAAACACCACTTCAGTTATTTTCGTGTAAAGTCGCTCTCCAAGTTCCTGCAAGCTTTCTCTCGATATTTTAAAATTGTTTTTTCCGGCAGTAAAGGCGTTTTCAAAATACCACTTTTCCCATTCTTCAATCGTTTTTGGCTGACATTCTCTGATTAACGCCATAACCGCACCAACTTTGTTTGGTCTTGAAAGTTGGTAAGTTTGTGTGGTATAATTCAGGACTTTTTCCTTTTTGCCAAACTCCAAAGAATATCTTTTGTTTTCTTTTTTATCCATTGGCAATGAGTTTATTGAATTTTGATTGGTATCGAAAAACAATAGAATTATCCACCAACGCAAGATTTTCTTTGATGAGATGTGCGTTGATGAATGTTTTGTTTTCGAGATAGAGATAAGCCATTAAATGATTGTCAATGTCGTGCTTTACTTCATCGTATTTGAGAAATACTTTTTTTCCGCGAACCTTATTCATCAGATAATCAATCGCTTTTCCATTGACAGCAGGATTTTCTTTAATCCCAATCAAACGAATGATGAGATTGTTGCTCAGACGAATGAGTTCTGGGCTGATGATTTCCTTTGCTGTGAAGAAGTCTTCACGTTTTCCGGTACTGTTGGCATCAATTTTTGAACCGTATTGAATTTTCTTAACGTCAATTTTTTTATCTAATTTGTGCGAGTCAACAAACCGATAGGGTAATTCCTTGAGTCTTTTTTCAAAATCCGGATTGAATTTTGCCTGGTGAATAACCTTGATTTCAACTGCTGAAAATGCATCATCACCACCGATTTTTTCTTTGATGATTGGAATAAAATCCGAATGGATCTCATAACCAATCGAATTTCTGTTTAAGTTCCTTGCTGCCAAGGCAGTTGTTCCACTTCCCATAAAAGGGTCTAAAACGGTTTCGCCATGAAACGAAAACATTTTAATCAAACGATGTGGCAATTCTTCGGGGAACATGGCCAAATGTTTGTCTTGTTTGGCTCCGGGAAAATACCAATGCCCATTAAAAAAGGTGTTCCATTCTTCATTGGTTAAGGCAGAATGGTCTTTTTGCTCTTTCGTTGGCTTTGGCGCATCACCTTGTTTTTTGAACAACAAAATATATTCAAAATCCAATTTAACGATTCCATTTCTAGGATATGGGAAACTTCCCATAATGCTGGCTCCACCCGATGTGTTCATTGTCGTTGCCTTTTGCCAAATAATCTGCCCCATAAAATCAAAGCCGATCATCTCGCAGAATTTAATAATTTCTGTATGAATTGGAATGATTTTATAACGACCATAATAGGTGGAACGGGCAAATTGATCACCTATATTGATACAAAGACGGCAGCCATTGTGTAATACACGAAAACATTCCTGCCAGGTTAAATTCAAATGGTTGATGTATGTCTCATAGTCATCATGAAAACCGATTTGCTGATCAGCTCCATAATCTTTTAATTGCCAATAGGGAGGAGAGGTAACAATCAAATGAACACTTTGATCGTGTAACTCGCTCATCTGTCTGCTGTCTCCGTTTATAATGAGATGCTTTGTTTGATGTAGCATTTGTTCGTTCGTTTACTCAGAATCTAAACCACAAATTTACGAAAATTTTAAACCTATTTCATTCTGACTTTTTTCCTCAAATGATATGCAAACTTTCTTTTAATCGCCAACTAAGATTGAGGTTTTTCAGTCGGTATGATTCATTGCGCACATTCATTGCGTTGGCTTACGTTTTTGCCGCTTGTAACGAATTTCCCGTACATTTGCAATCTGAAAAAAATAGCGAAACTATGTTTGAAGGACTCAGTGACAAGTTAGAACGTTCGTTTAAGATACTCAAAGGGCAGGGGCACATCAGCGAGATCAATGTTGCCGAAACGCTGAAAGAGGTACGCAAAGCGCTTTTGGATGCCGATGTCAGTTACAAAATAGCCAAAGATTTCACCACGCGTGTGAAAGATCAGGCGCTTGGGCAAAAGATCCTGACTTCTGTCTCGCCCGGGCAGCTCATGGTGAAAATCATGCACGACGAGCTGACGTCTCTCATGGGCGGCGAAGCCACTGATATTAACCTGAAAGGCAGCCCTACGGTGATTCTCATTGCCGGATTGCAAGGTTCGGGTAAAACCACTTTTTCGGCAAAATTAGCCAACTACCTGAAAAGGAAAAAAGGCCGCCAACCCTTGTTAGTCGCCTGCGACGTGTACAGGCCCGCTGCCATCAACCAGCTCAAGGTGTTGGGCGAACAGGTGGAAGTGGAGGTCTATTCCGACGAGACGCAGAAAGACCCTGTGACGATTGCCCGCAATGCCATACAGTTTGCCAAGGAAAAAGCAAAAAATGTCGTCATCATTGACACCGCCGGCCGTTTGGCCATTGACGAGCAGATGATGGCCGAAATCGCCAACATCAAAAAGGCCGTTCAGCCGCAGGAAGTGTTGTTTGTGGTGGATTCCATGACCGGACAGGATGCGGTAAACACGGCTAAAGCCTTTAACGACAGGCTCGATTACGATGGGGTGGTGCTCACCAAATTGGATGGCGACACCCGTGGCGGCGCTGCCCTGACCATCAAATCGGTGGTGGATAAACCTATCAAGTTTGTGGGAATCGGCGAAAAAATGGATGCCCTCGATGTGTTTTATCCCAAACGTATGGCCGACCGTATCCTCGGTATGGGCGATATCGTCTCGCTCGTGGAGAAAGCACAGGAACAGTACGACGAGGAAGAAGCCAAACTGCTCAAACGAAAGTTAGCCAAAAACGAGTTCAATTTTAACGACTTTCTGAAACAAATCCAGCAAATCAAAAAGATGGGCAATATCAAAGACCTTGCCGGAATGATTCCGGGAATGGGTAAAGCCCTGAAAGATACCGAAATAGAAGAAGATGCCTTCAAAAGTATCGAAGCGATCATCTATAGCATGACGCCGGCCGAAAGGGAAAACCCGAAACTGCTCAACGGCAGCCGCCGCAAAAGAATTGCCGATGGCAGCGGAAACAGCATCGTCGAAGTCAACCGTCTGATCAAACAATTTGACGAAACGGCCAAAATGATGAAAATGATGACCTCAGGCGGAAGCCGCAAAATGATGCAGATGATGCAGCAACTGAGGCAGCAACGATAAAAAAATAATCATGAACACCAAAGATATTGATGGCAAAAGCATTGCCGCTGCGATAAAAAATGAAATTGCTGCGGAAGTTGCCGCCATGATTGACTGTGGCCAGAAAGCACCGCATCTGGCAGCCGTCTTAGTAGGGCACGACCCGGCAAGCGAGTCGTATGTGGCTTCAAAAGAACGTGCCTGTCACGAAGTTGGGATGACTTCAACCCTATATCGCCTGCCGGAGACAACTAAAGAAAGCGAGCTGGCCGAGATTATTGGTTTTTTGAACCGGGACGAAGAAGTGGATGGTTTCATTGTGCAACTGCCTCTTCCTGAACATATTAATACCGATAGAATCATCTCACTCATCGCGCCGGAAAAAGATGTGGACGGCTTCCATCCGGTCAATATTGGCCGCCTCCAGCTCGGGCAGAGCTGTTTCCTGCCTGCAACACCTTATGGGATTGTAGAGCTGCTCCAACGCAGCAACATCGAACTCGCCGGAAAACATTGCGTCATCATTGGCCGTTCAAATATCGTCGGAACGCCTTTGGCCGTCATGCTTTCGCGCCGACAAATCAACGCCACGGTTACCCTTTGCCATTCAAAAACGGCAAACCTTAACCAGATCACCCGTCAGGCCGATGTGTTGTTTGTGGCTATCGGGCAAGCCGGGTTTGTGAAAAAGGATATGTTGAAGGAAGGCACTGTTGTGGTGGACGTTGGCATCAACCGCGTGGAT
>JBDHYV010000140.1:0-7069 GCA_039811545.1 Bacteroidales bacterium
ACGTTTCGATGGGTGCTGTAGTTTTCTTTCCGGCACCGCGACGGGTTGTTTTGGCCTTTTTCACAGTTTTCCTTCCTAACAAGAGGTCGTTGAAGTCAACGAGCTCCATCATACACATTTCAGCATTATCGCCAAGGCGTTTGCCAAGCTTGATGATTCGGGTGTATCCGCCAGGTCGGTCTGATGTTTTTGGGCCAACCACGCGAAACAGCTCGGTGGCGGCATATTTATCTTGCAACATTCTGAAGGCCATTCTTCGTGAGTGAGTTGAGTCTTCTTTTGCGCGGTTGATCAAAGGCTCGACGAGTGGCCTGAGTGCTTTGGCCTTGGCCACGGTGGTAGTAATCCTTTTATGGAGGATGAGCGATGCGGCCATATTGGAGAGCATTGCCTCGCGGTGTGAGCTGGTACGGCCAAGATGATTGATTTTTCTATTGTGTCTCATTCCAGTTATTCCTTATCTAATTTATATTTGCTAATATTCATACCAAACTCTAATCCTTTTCCTTTGACGAGCTCTTCGAGTTCGGTGAGGGATTTTTTTCCGAAGTTTCTGAATTTCAACAAGTCATTTTTGTTGAAAGCTACTAAGTCGCCCAACGATTCAACATCGGCGGCTTTTAGACAATTCAGGGCACGTACGGACAAATCCATGTCAACGAGTTTGGTTTTCAGGAGCTGTCGGATATGGAGCGAGCTTTCGTCGAACTCATCGCTCACCGATTTTTCCTCGATATCCACAGTAATTTTCTCGTCGGAGAATAGCATAAAGTGCATAATGAGGATTTTTGCGGCTTCTTTCAGTGCGTCTTTTGGCTGAATAGAGCCATCGGTAAGCACTTCGATGATGAGTTTTTCGTAGTCGGTTTTTTGTTCGACGCGGTAATTTTCGATGTGATATTTCACATTTTTTATTGGGGTATGGATCGAGTCTATGGCAATGGTGCCCAGCGGGGCATTTGCCACTTTATTTTCATCGGCGGGCACATAACCCCTTCCTTTATTGATAGAGATTTCGAGGCTAAGTTTCACCGAGCTATCCATATTGCAGATAAGCTGATTGGTGTTGAGCACTTGAAAAGTGGAAAGGAATTTATTGATATCGCCAGCTTTAAACTGTTCCTGGCCGCCAATGACAATATTTACTTTTTCGGAAGTTTCCGAAGCAATTTGTTGTTTAAAGCGGATTTTTTTCAGGTTCAGGACTATCTCCGCTACGTCTTCGACAACACCTTCGATAGTAGAAAACTCGTGTAATACGCCTTCTATCTTCACGGATGTTATTGCAAAGCCTTCGAGCGACGAAAGCAATATACGGCGGAGCGAGTTACCCATCGTAATACCGAAACCGGGTTCAAGTGGTCGGAATTCAAACACACCTTTGAAGTTGTCTGATTCAACCAGGATGACCTTTTCGGGTTTTTGAAACGCTAATATTGCCATTTTTTTTGGGGTTAGGTGGAAAATATGCTATCGGGAATTACGTCAAGGGTTATTTGGAGTAGAGCTCCACGATAAGTTGTTCCTTGATGTTTTCGGGTATATCTTCCCTGCCGGGATAGTTGAGGAATTTTCCTGATAATTTTTCGCCATCCCATTCGAGCCAGGGGAAGCGATTACTGTGTCCCTGCACTGAGTTGACAACAATTTCGAGGCTTTTTGATCTTTCGCGTACGCCAACGATGTCACTTTCTTTGAGTAAGTAGGAGGGGATATTCACCACTTGACCGTTGACGGTGATGTGGCAATGGCTCACGAGCTGGCGCGCGGCACTGCGTGTGGGCGCAATACCCAAACGGTAAACCACATTGTCTAAGCGCGATTCGATGAGCTGGAGCAGAACCACCCCGGTGATTCCTTTTTTCTGTACGGCGCGTTCAAACAAAATCCTGAATTGTTTTTCGAGAATTCCGTAGGTGTATTTTGCCTTTTGTTTTTCTTGAAGCTGTATTCCGTATTCCGACTGCTTTTTTCTCCTTTTCGAGCTGCCATGCTGCCCTGGGGGATAGTTTTTTTTCTCGAACGAGCGGTCGGGGCCGAAGATGGGTTCGCCAAATTTTCTGGCTATTTTTGATTTGGGGCCTATGTGCCTTGCCATAATAATTGCAGTTTTAAGGTTAATGGGGTTCTGTTACACTCTTCTTCTTTTGGGCGGGCGGCAGCCGTTGTGTGGCAACGGCGTAACGTCGTTGATTTCGGTTACCTCAATACCGGAGGAGTGGATGGAACGGATAGCCGACTCGCGTCCGGCGCCAGGTCCTTTCACATAAACTTTTACTTTTCTCAAGCCGAGGTCGTAAGCTGTTTTTGAGCACTCCTCGGCGGCTGTTTGAGCGGCGTAAGGAGTGTTTTTCTTCGATCCCCTAAAGCCCATCTTTCCAGCGGAGGCCCACGAGATGACCTGTCCGCTGTTGTTTGTCAAAGAAATGATGATGTTGTTAAAGGATGCCTTGATGTATGCCCTTCCGGTAGCTTCAACCTTAACAACACGTTTCTTTACTACTCTTGTAGTTTTTGCCATAATGAAAGTTGATTTCTAAACTGTTTGATATGATCCGAATGCTATTTGGTAGCTTTCTTCTTGTTTGCAACGGTTTTTTTGCGCCCTTTACGAGTACGGGCGTTGTTTTTGGTGCTCTGGCCACGCAATGGCAGGCCCGAACGATGACGAATTCCGCGGTAGCACCCGATGTCCATCAAACGTTTGATGTTAATCTGGGTTTCGCTCCTGAGCTCGCCTTCCACTTTAAATCCGGCAGCGATAACGGCACGAACGTTATTCTGTTCATCGTCGTTCCAATCCTGCACCTTTTTGTCCAAGTCAACACCTGCTTCTGCAAGTATTTTCTTTGAAGCACTCCTTCCAATACCATAAATATAAGTGAGTGCCACTTCTCCCCTTTTATTGTTTGGGATATCTACACCAGCGATCCTAGCCATATTCTTTCGTTTTTAATATTGAAGCTTATCCTTGTCTTTGTTTGAACTTAGGGTTCTTTTTGTTGATCACATACAGTCTGCCTTTGCGGCGAACGATTTTACAATCGTCTGATCTTTTCTTAATGGATGCTCTTACTTTCATGTTCTTGTTATTTGGTGAAAAACCTTAAAAGGCTTTCTTTCGTTTATGATATTCTTTATTTATACCTGAATGTTATACGGCCTTTACTAAGATCATAGGGCGAGAGTTCAAGTTTTACCCTGTCGCCTGGCAAAATCTTGATGTAGTGCATCCGCATCTTGCCCGAGATATGGGCGATGAGGGTATGCCCGTTTTCCAGTTCTACACGAAACATCGCGTTTCCTAACGACTCGATAACGGTTCCATCTTGTTCTATTGACAGTTGTTTTGCCATAAATTATTATCCATTCATGTTTTTAATCACCGATTCAATCTCTTCAAAACTCGATAAAACATCAGCTTTCCCGGCTTTTACTGCAACGGTATGTTCGAAGTGTGCAGCAGGATTGCCATCTTTGGTGCGAATAGTCCAGCCATCAGCTTCTTGAAAAACGTGTCGGGTGCCAAGGTTGACCATCGGTTCGATGGCGATAACCATTCCTGCCCGCAGCCGTATTCCGTTCCCCTTTCTGCCATAGTTAGGCACTTCGGGAGCTTCGTGCAGCTTACGTCCGACACCATGTCCCACCAATTCCCTGACTACACCATAGCCATACTGCTCTACATGCGACTGAACGGCAAAGCCAATATCACCAATTCTGTTTCCTTCGATAGCAGCTTCGACACCTTTATAGAGCGACTCTTTGGTTCGTTCCATCAACAGTCGGACATCGTCCGACACTAGGCCAATGGCAAAGGTATAAGCACTGTCGCCGTAAAAACCGTTCAACAGCACACCACAATCTATCGAAACGATATCACCTTCCTTCAGAGTTATTTTCCCGGGTATGCCGTGAACAACCTGATCGTTTATCGAGATGCACAAGGTGCCGGGGAATCCTCCGTAACCTTTGAACCCTGGTATAGCGTTATGGTCGCGGATGAAAGTCTCGGCAATCTTGTCGAGGGCTATGGTTTCAACGCCCGGTTTCAGATGCCTGGCCACTTCGGCCAATGTTTTACCAACAAGCAAAGAACTTTTACGTTGTATCTCTATCTCTTCTTCTGTTTTGAAGCAGATCATTTTTCTTTTTTTTCCGTCTTAACCCATGTTCATGGCATTGCCACGGCCTTTGATTCTACCGGATTTTGTCAGACCATCGTAATGGCGCATCAACAGGTAGCTTTCTATTTGCTGAAGAGTGTCGAGCACCACGCCAACGAGAATCAGCAGCGAGGTTCCTCCATAGAAAGAAGCAAATGCATGGCTGACCCCCATTTTCCCGACTAAGGCAGGCATGATGGCAACAAATCCAAGGAAGATTGAACCCGGCAGGGTAATCTTCGACAGGATATTGTCGAGATATTCTGCGGTTTTCTTTCCGGGTTTCACCCCAGGTATGAACCCTCCGTTTTTCTTCATGTCTTCGGCCATTTGGTTCGGGTTGATGGTAATGGCAGTATAGAAATAGGTGAAGAGAACGATGAGAACAAAGAACACAAAGTTATACCAAAAACCGTTCATATTGGTAAATGTGGCAGCAATTCCCGAAAGGCTTTCGCTTTGGGCAAATCCGACTAGTGTAACTGGCAGAAACATGATGGCCTGAGCAAAGATGATGGGCATTACGCCAGCAGCATTCACCTTAATGGGGATATACTGCCTTACACCACCATATTGACGGTTTCCGACGATGCGTTTTGCATATTGTACCGGTATTCGGCGCGTGCCTTGCACCAGCAGAATTGTCAACAGAATTACCATGACCAGCACCGCAAGTTCAACAACAAAGAACACGAGGCCACCGCCTTTCTGCTCCAATCGCGAGAAAAACTCGGAAAAGAGGGCGAAAGGCAGTCTTGCGATGATCCCTATCATGATGATGAGGGAGATGCCATTGCCGATACCTTTGTCAGTGATTCTCTCGCCCATCCACATTACGAAGAGTGTTCCTGCAATGAGGATAATGGTGTGCGACACCCAGAAGAATGCCGATGGGTGTGCCACGTTGGGGTCGAAAGGAGCAATGCCTTCATTGGGAAGCCTACTGATTACGTTTGCGATATAAGCTGGTGCCTGAAGGGCTACGATGATCACGGTGAGGTAACGCGTCATTTGGTTAATTTTCCGACGCCCGCTCTCGCCTTCGCGTTGCAGACGCTGGAAGTATGGGATTGCCATACCGAGCAACTGGATGACGATAGATGCCGAGATATACGGCATGATTCCCAGAGCGAAGATGGAGGCGTTAGAAAAGGCACCGCCCGAGAACATATCAAGAAGTCCTAAAAGACCGCCGCTTGTCTGCGACTTCAGGGCTGTCAACATATTCGGGTCAATGCCAGGAAGCACGATGTAGGAGCCTAACCTGTAGATCAGCACGATCAGCAGGGTATAAATGATGCGCTTACGCAATTCTTCAATTTTGAAGATATTCCGTAAAGTTTCGATAAATCGCTTCATTCAGTTTAGATTTTTACAACGTTACCACCAATGGCTTCAATAGCGCTTACTGCAGCAGCCGAGAAACCATGAGCGTGCACTTCGACTTTAGCTTTCAGTTCGCCTTTAGCCAGAACTTTCACCAAATCCTTTTTGGAAACCAAGCCATAATGTTGGAGCGTTTCGAGGCTGATAACCGTCAGCTTGTGTGTGTCAACAAGTTCTTGGATTGTTGACAGGTTAATAGCTCTGTACTCTTTACGGTTGATATTTTTGAAGCCAAATTTGGGGACACGGCGCACCAATGGCATCTGGCCACCTTCGTAGCCGATGCTTTTCTTCGTTCCCGAACGCGACCCGGCACCTTTATGGCCACGTGTGGAAGTACCACCGCGGCCTGAACCCTGTCCGCGACCGATGCGTTTTACTGCTTTTACTGATCCTTTGGCAGGTTTTAGATTGCTAAGATCCATGTTAGTTTATTTTAGCTTGATTCCTAAATGCTTAAATTTCTTCCACTTTCAGCAGATGTTTCACTGCATCCACCATTCCGGCCATAGCTGGGTTGAGTTCGATCTCTCTGCTCTGATTGAGTTTCCGGAAGCCGAGGGCGGTCAAGGTATCCTTCTGGCGCTTTGTCCTTCCGATACCGCTTTTGATCTGGGTGATTCTTACTTTTTTCATTGTAATAAGGGGCTTAACCATTGAATACTGTATCGAGATCAACACCACGAACCTGCGAAACGGTGTAGGCATCGCGCATTTTCGACAGTGCATCGAAGGTGGCTTTCACAACCGAGTGTGGATTTGACGAGCCTCTGGATTTGGCCAGTACGTCGTTGATACCCACGCTTTCGAGCACGGCGCGCATAGCACCACCGGCAATAACGCCTGTTCCGTGAGAGGCTGGCTTGAGGAATACCAAAGCACCGCTGTATTTTCCATATTGTTCGTGCGGAATTGTTCCTTTACGGACAGGAACCCGGATGAGGTTCTTTTTGGCATCGTCAACGCCTTTGGCGATGGCTGCGGTTACTTCTTTTGCTTTTCCGAGGCCATAGCCGACAACGCCGTTTTCATTGCCTACCACCACGATGGCTGAGAAGCTGAAAGTACGTCCGCCCTTGGTCACTTTGGTAACCCTTTGAATGCTTACCAGCCTGTCTTTGAATTCGATTTCGCTGGATTTTACTCTTTTTACGTTTACTTCTGACATTGTTTCTTAGAATTTTAATCCACCTTCGCGAGCTGCTTCGGCCAATGATTTTACTCTTCCGTGATACAAGAAACCGTTGCGGTCGAAGACCACTGATTCGATACCGGCTGCTTTGGCTTTCTCGGCTACGAGTGCACCGACAAGTTTAGCCTGTTCGACCTTGGTTACCTTTTTTTCTGCGATGCCTTTTTCGGCTGATGAGGCGGCCACGAGAGTATGTCCGGCCATATCATCAACCAGTTGGGCATAGATTTGTTTGTTGCTTCTGAAAACGGTCAAACGTGGGCGTTGAGCTGTACCGCTTACAATGCCGCGAATACGTTTTCTGATGCTGATTCTCCTTTTTATT
>JBDHYV010000141.1:0-7030 GCA_039811545.1 Bacteroidales bacterium
ATCACAAGGCCAATGCCTGTGGCATACATAGGACTTGCCAGTTCGGTAGGAGTGCCTTTGGCCAGATGTTCATTGGGATAGCCGATTCTGACATCCATTCCGGTGATAAATGAGGTGAGCTGACTGATGTCTTTTAGTAGTGAGCCGCCACCTGTGAGTACGATTCCGGCAATAAGTTTGCGTTCGATACCTGAGTTTTTAATCTCGTAATGCACGTGTTCGATGATTTCTTCCATCCGGGCCTGAATGATATTGGCTAAGTTGTGGAACGAGATTTCTTTTGCGGGTCTGCCACGTATTCCTGGTATCGAAACTACTTCATCTTCGCGGTTGAGGCTGGCAACGGCAGAGCCAAATTTAACTTTTACCTCCTCGGCATGTTTCTTAATGATGTTGCAGCCTTCGCGGATGTCGTCAGTGATTACATCGCCGCCAAAGGGAATTACAGCCGTATGACGAAGTATTTTGTCGTAGAAGATGGCAATATCTGTGGTGCCTCCACCGATGTCAACCAAGGCAACTCCGGCTTCTTTTTCTTCATCGCTAAGAACTGATTCGGCCGATGCGATGGGTTCAAGAATCATGTCAACCATGTGAAGCCCTGCGTTTTTGACGCATTTTAAGATGTTTTTGGCCGCCGCCGCCTGGCCAATTACTACATGGAAATTGGCTTCAATTTTGCTTCCCAGCATACCGACCGGCTGTTTTATGCCTTGCTCACCATCCACAATATAATCTTGGGGAATGACATCCACAATTTCTTCGCCGGCGGCCATATTCAGCCTGAACATATCGCCGTTAAGCTTTTCAATCTCGGCTTTCTTGATGGCCGTATCACTCAATTCCCTGATGAGGCTTCCGCGATGCTGAATGCTTTTAATGTGCTGACCAGCAATGCCCACATTGACATATCGGATGTCAACTCCGGAATGTTCAGAAGCATCCTGAACAGCTTTTTTTATGGAGTTTACCGTGTCTTCGATGTTTGAAACGATGCCGCGCCTTACTCCGATAGATTCGGTGCGGCCGTGTCCCAGAATTTCAATTTTTCCGTTTTCGTTGCGGCGACCAACAATGCACGCAATTTTAGTGGTGCCTATGTCCAGTCCGACAATAATTTCTGATGCTTTCATAAGGTATCATTTTGAGTACATACAATCTGGTTTCGGTAACTTGCATTGATGGTTTTAAAGCGACCAAGCTGAGGGTTGGCCGACTGACTGCGAAAAAAGGCGGAAATGGCTGCCATCTTCTCACTTAGGTTGGTGGTGTCGCCAAGCATGATAGGAGCATTGCCAATCTTCGGACTCAGTTCGATTAAACTGTCTTCGGTAACAAATATCTGATCTATAAGTGCTTTTAAGAAATCATCCCGATTGATCACTTTTGCAACCGCAGCCACCGCTATTGCGGCGTGTTTGCGGTTGATAAGCTGATGTAGCGGGAGCGCATGGTTTTGCTCAACCGGCACAGAGGCAATATGGCCATTGGCTACTATCACTCTGGCCACATATTCTGGATGAGTCGGAAATATAACCATCTGTTCATCAATATAATATGTCTGTCCAGATTGGGTGAAAAACCGCATAAAAGGTTTTCGCTCTACTAACCTGATTCTGAATCTCCGCTCAAGGGTGGTGTACGCCTCGGCCTCGGCCACAAAGGGATTGTCGCGTAATCGCTCTTCAAGTTGTTTAATGTTGGTGCCTCCTAAACTCTTCAGGCCGTTGGCTCCGACAAGGTCTTTGATCTCGGCGTAGGTCTGGTTATATGGCAGGAAACTTCCATCTGGCTGATGTTCAATGGTTAAATCGAGGCCACTCACCGGTAGAAGGTAGTGCATCTGCCGTGCAAAACCCAGCAATGCGACTAACCCAGCGAAGCTGACAGTCCAAGTAAGGATGGTGAGAATTCGCTTTACCATGCGGCAATTAATTTTGTCAGAGGTTCAACTAACTGGTCAATATTGCCGGCACCGAGGCTGATGAGCACTTCGGGTTTATGTTGTTGTAAAAAAGCAGCGATATCTTCTTTAGGCAAAAGCACTTTGTTTGCTATTTCGCACTTGTCAAGCAGGGCTTTGGAAGTGATTCCGGGAATCGGTGTTTCGCGAGCCGGATAGATGTCAAGCAAGATAAGTGCATCGAACAGGCTGAGACTTTGGGCAAAATCGTCAAGAAAATCGCGTGTGCGGCTGTACAGATGTGGTTGGAATAGTCCGGTAATTTTCTTGCCCGGGAAAAGGCCACGAGCTGCCGAAATACAAGCTGCAAGCTCGGCCGGATGGTGAGCATAGTCGTCAATATAGTAATGCCGTGGCCCGTTAACCTTCCGGTCGAAACGGCGGGCTACTCCTTTGAATGTGGCTAACGCTGAAACTATTTCCATTGGTTCTATTCCCACGGCCAAAGCTGCTGCCGAGGCTGCAAGTGCGTTTTCGATATTGTGATTGCCCGGCACAAGAAGCGTCACCTCGAGTGGTTCGTTGTCCGGAAAATGCCATTTGTATTTGTAAAAGCCCGCCTCAATGTAGATGTCGCTCGCGTAATGTGTGGCTGAGTCGGTCAGACCAAAAGTGATGGAACTGTTCAGTTGTAACTCCTCGAGATCAACCCTGTTTACGACCTTTCCGTCACTTTTGATGTTCATGGCAAATTGACGGTAGTGGTCAACAAGCACCTCGTGTGTTTGATAAATGTCAAGATGGTCGGAATCAACAGATGAGATAAGGGCGATATTAGGCTTCAACCGCAGAAAACTTTTGTCGTATTCATCGGCTTCAACCACAAAAAAACGGCTGTTTGGAAAATGAACGAAATTACTGCCGAAATTGGCTGCAATGCCGCCTATAAAAGCTGTGATGGGAACTCCTCCCTGTGTGAGCAGATGGCTGACCATGGAGGTGATGGTTGTTTTGCCATGTGTGCCGGCAATGGCGATCACAGCATGATCTTTTGTAATTTCTTCCAGCACTTCGGCGCGTTTTTTCAATGTAATACCTCGCCTTCTAATTTCGGCTATTTCGAGCATATCTGACGGCACGGCCGGCGTAAAAATCGCCATATCAATATCTTTTGGTAGCAATCCGGGTTCATCAGTATAATGAACGTTAATGCCTTCGGCCTCGAGTGCCGCAGTGAGCGGAGTTGGTACACGGTCGTAGCCCGAAACAATGGCACCGTTCATGCTGAAGTAACGTGCCAGAGCGCTCATGCCAATGCCGCCAATACCGATGAAATAGAGATGATGCCGCGAGTTTGTCATGGCTTTGCGATTTTAATTAACTCTTCCACTATCAGGTGTGTTGCTTCTGGTCGCCCGAAGGGCTCAATAGCCGATGCCATAGAATGTAGCTTTTCGGGCTGTTGGATCAGTATTAATGCGGTAGGCAAAAGTTTCGGGCCTGCTTCGCTATTCGGGACAAGGACAGCCGCTCCTGCCTCAACAAGGCGCAATGCGTTGCTCGTCTGGTGATCTTCGGCGGCTGTCGGAAGCGGTACTAAAATCACCGGCTTACTCACGATGCTGATCTCAGCTATCGCGATGGCACCAGCTCTCGAAATAATCAAGTCGGCTGAGGCATAAGCGTAATCCATTCTCTCAATAAACGGATGTGCTTTGATGCGGTTTGTTAATCCCGCTGTTTCTAATGCTTGCTTTGCCCTGACATAAAACTCTTTACCCGTTTGCCAAATGAATTGTGTGTTATTACCCGTAAAAAGATCTAAATTGTCAATGATTGCGCGGTTAATGGCCAATGCCCCTTGACTTCCGCCAATGACAAGAACGACAGGTTGGGTTTTTTCTAAGCCAAAAAACCGCATTGCTTCTTCCTTTTTTCCTGCGATGTCAACAGATTCCTTGCGTACCGGATTCCCAGTCAAAACGATTTTTTCTGTCGGAAACCAGTGCTCCATGCGGTCGTAAGCAACGCAAACTGTGTTTACTTTTGAACCTAACAAGCGGTTTGTGATGCCGGGGTAGGAGTTTTGTTCTTGTATCAGACAAGGGATTTTCAACCAGACGGCTGCTTTTAGAGTGGGTCCACTGGCATAACCACCAACACCAACTACCACATCAGGCCGAAAGGAACGTAGAATGTAACCGGCTTCGAAAAGCGAAAAAATAAGCCTAAAAGGAAATATGAGGTTCGAAAATGCCCATTTGCGTTGAAATCCAGTGATGTTCAGCCCTCGGATCGCATATCCTGCCTGTGGCACTTTCTCCATTTCCATGCGGCCTTTTGCACCGATGAAAAGGATTTGAACCGTGTCATCGGCCGATTTCAATGCATCGGCAATGGCAATAGCCGGAAAAATGTGCCCGCCTGTGCCGCCTCCACTAATGATAATCTTCAATGACTTCTGCCTCATTGGTAATATTATTTTCGGTTTTATTAGCTACTTCTTTGCTCACACTTAGGATAATACCAAACGAAATACTGGTAAACCAAATGGATGTTCCGCCCATACTCACCATGGGCAGGGGCTGGCCGGTAACGGGAAAAGCACCTACTGCAACAGCCATATTGACCATGGCCTGCATCACCATGCTGAAGGTTACGCCGATGGTAAGAAAGGCTCCAAAGGTTTGAGGAATTTTTGTAACAATTGCCACCGCCCGAAATAGGAGGATGAGGTAGAGGAGAAGCACAAAAGCTCCTCCTAATAGCCCATATTCTTCGATGATGATGGCGTAAATAAAGTCGGAATAGGGGTGGGGAAGAAAGTTGCGCTGAGTGCTGTTACCGGGGCCTTTACCTAAAAGTCCCCCACTGGCAATAGCAATCTTGGCTTGCTCCACTTGATATGAGTCACTTTTGTTTTCGATCCTGTTTTTCCAAGTTTGGAAGCGCCCCTGATTTCCTTCGGGCATCATCGAGAGAATGAGAAAAAATAGGCCGAACGCAACAATGGCTAAACCAACTAAGGATAGAATGTATCGTGTTTTTACTCTGCCAATAAACATCAACACCAGACTGGTAGTCAACAACATAGCGGCTGTTGATAGATTGGCCGGCAAAATGAGAAATACAACAATCAATACCGGTATCATCAGGGGAACAAAGGCTGATTTGAAATCTTTGATGTTGTCTTGTTTTTTCGTTAGTGTGCGGGCCAGATAGGTGATCAAAGTGAGTTTGGCTAAATCGCTTGTCTGAAAAGTGAGCTTGAAAGGCAACTGCAGCACACGCTTGGCATCGTTCAGGTCAACACCGTAAAGGAGCGTAATAATTAACAGTGGAATGCTTACCCAGAGAGCGATTTGAAGAAATGGAGAGAAATAGATATATTTAATTTTATGTGCCAGATAAATAAAAAGTAAGCCTATGGCAAGGATGATAGTATGTTTAAGGATAAAATGTCCGGTATTGCCGCCTTTTTGTTCGTAAGCAAGACTATACGTAGAGCTGTAAACTGCCAGAATCGAGAAAACTGACAACAGTACAACGATTGCCCAGATAACTTTATCGCCTTTTATGTCTCTGAAAAATCCCATTTTTAAAAGGGTCTTATAGTGTTTTCACTGCATTTTTAAATTGGTTGCCGCGATCTTCATAATTCTCAAACAGGTCGAAGCTGGCACAGGCCGGCGAAAGTAAAACCACATCGTTTTTGTTAGCTAAAAGCGAAGCCGTCATCACTGCCTGATCCATTGAGCGCGTCTCAACGATGGTTTCAACCACATCTTCAAAAGCATGAATAAGCTTCGAGTTGTCGTGTCCAAGGCAAACTATTGCTTTGACTTTGCTTCGCACAAGGGGTGTGAGCTCGTTGTAATCGTTGCCTTTGTCGAGGCCACCTGCAATCCAGACAATCGGACGATCAAACATTTCGAGTGCATACCAGGTGGAGTTGACATTGGTGGCTTTAGAGTCGTTGTAATAGGCTGCTCCATGCACATTGGCCACGTATTCCAGCCGGTGCGACACATTCTGATAGTCGGATAGGCTCATTTTGATGGTTTCGTTGCGGATTCCGATAATTTTTGAGGCAAGTCCTGCGGCCAAGGAGTTGTAAATGTTGTGCCTCCCCTGCAAGGCTAATTGTTCCAAAGTCATGTTAAAAGTGTTTTGTTGTGTTTCAAATTGAAGAATGCCGTGATATTCATAGGCACTTTCGCCACTCAGCACTTGGCCCACGGCAAAAGGCAAGCATCGTGCTTTCAAGCTGTTGAATTTCAGATAGTTCACTGTGGTTTTGTCATCGCTGCAATAGATGAAACTGTCAGTAGGTTTTTGGTTTTGCGTGATCCTGAATTTGGAGCGGGCATAGGCTTCAAAAGAGTTCTGGTAACGATCGAGATGGTCGGGAGTGATGTTGGTCAGAATGGCGAAGTCAGGACGGAATTCCTGAATGCCATCAAGTTGAAAACTACTCAGCTCAAGCACAAAGTAGTCGTGGTCGCTTTGGCTCAGGCAGGCTGCAAAACTGCGACCCACATTGCCTGCCACGCACACATCGAGGCCGGCATTGCGCAGTATATGTCCAAGCAATAGGGTCGTGGTGGTTTTGCCATTGCTTCCCGTTACAGCAATAATTCTTGCATGGCTATACCACGAGGCAAACTCAATTTCCGAAACAATACGTTGCTTGTCAATGTTTTGAAGGAAAGCAATATCGTCAGGAATTCCGGGACTTTTTATAATGAGGGCCGATGGGGCAAGGTGTTTCAGATTGTGGCCATTTTCCTCGAACGGAATGTTGGTTTGTTGCAATAGGATACGATAGGTATCGCGGATTTTTCCGGAATCAGAGACAAACACCTCAAGGCCGTTTTTGGCGGCAAGGAGTGCAGCACCGGTACCGCTTTCGCCGGCACCGAGCACAAAAACCTGAGGATATGTTCTTCTCTGAAAATTCATTATCTATCTGAGTTTAAGAGTGATAATGGTCAATACTGCCAGAAAAATCCCGATTACCTGAAACCGCAAAACTATCTTGGGTTCGGCATGACCTTTTTTCTGAAAATGATGGTGCAAAGGTGACATCCTGAAGATGCGCCGACCTTCGCCATATTTCCGTCGGGT
>JBDHYV010000142.1:0-7022 GCA_039811545.1 Bacteroidales bacterium
AGCTTCGGAACTCATCGCTGCTTCTTCGGGTCTTGAAACCAATTTTGCGCAGTTGTTTAACCCCGCCGCTTCAAGCTCCGAATCGCTGATGGAAATAGCCTACGACGTGCAGAATTTTAACCGTCTGGCACAATATTACTATACTCGCGACCTCAACGGACGCTACGAAGTGGCGCCTTCAGCCGGACTGATTGCCGCTTATGCCGACAACGACAGCCGCCGAGCCATCACCATTCGTTTTGATGAGAAAAACAATCCTTACGGCGGAAAATACAACGATGTGGCCGGCGGCGTTGACCGCGTGTATGTGCTGCGTTTAGCCGAAATGTACCTCATCCGTGCCGAAGCTTTGGCCTATACAAACGGATCGTTGGATGAAGTCAAAGCCGACATCAATACGGTGAGAACGCGTGCTGGACTGCTCAACACCACCGCCGACGACATCCCCGCACTGAAAATGGCCATCGAAAACGAAAGACGACTCGAGTTTGCCTTCGAAGGTCATCGTTGGGCCGATTTGGTGCGCACAAACAGAGCAAGCCAGGTGCTGGAAATTGATCAAAATCACTGTCTTTTCCCCATCCCCCTCAGCGAGATGCAAACCAACAAAAAAATGACTCAAAACACAGGTTACTGATCAAAAAAATGAATAACATGAAAAATAAATTCCTGAATCTGCTTTTAATCATTCCCCTGATTGTGGGGATGACCGCCTGCGAAAAATACGAGCTGGGGAATCCACCGGCAAGTACACAGGCCAATTTCACTTATACCTTGTCCAACAACGGCAACGCGCCTTGCGAGATGACCATTACCAATACTTCACTCAATGCTAAAAGCTATTTATGGGATTTTGGCAACGGGACAACGTCCACTGATAAGGATCCTGTTGTGACTTATGACACTCCGGGTATCTACACCGTGAAGCTCACCTGTGTTGGCGAAAACGACGTACACTATAATACCTTGGTTAAAATGATGGCTGTCAACATCAAAGATCCCTTGGCCGGACAGTCGCAAGTGTTGTATTTCACCACCCGCACACCCACGGGCGGAGCCGTCCATTTTGTGGTCTTAAATGAGGAAGCCCCCATCGTACAGGATTTTGACGAAGTAACTCTTTCGCGACCTTATGGAATTGTTGCCGACTCGGCCTCACGCAAAGTCTTTGTGTCCGACCTTAATCTTGGCGTTATCTACAGCTTCGATGCCGATGGTAAAAATCCCAAACGCATTCTCGACGCTGCAGTGCCCGGACAGGAAATAGTGGACTCGCCACAAGCCCTGATGGTCATTGGCGACAAACTTTACTGGGGCCGCCCGGGCGGAATCTACCGCTGCAACCTCGACGGAACAAATCCGGAAGTATTCCTCAATACCGGCGGAGTAAAACCCGAATATCCTATTGATATGCAATATAATCCGGAAAATCAAAAAATATACTTCGTCAACGACCTCACCGATTATAGCGGCGGATACTGGTCAGTAAACCTCGATGGAACCGGACTGACCGAACATATTGCCGGCATTGACGGCACCGCCATCGAATTGAATGTTAGCACCGGAAAAACCTATATGGCCATTTATGGATCGGATGAGACTCCGGTACCTGAGGATGGCATTTATATGTGTAACCTCGATGGCTCTTCACTGACCAAAATCGGCGACTACGGCCCAAAAGCCACCTGGGGCGTGGCCATTGACCACAAACGTGAAAAATTGTTCTGGGGCTTTAAAAAGACCAATTCGGCACCCGATGGCAAAATCATCCGCGCCAACCTCGACGGTTCAAACCCCGAAGACTGGGTGAGCGGCGTTAGCCCACACGGCCTCTATGTGGGATGGATTAAACTCTGATTGCTCATCTGCCATCATAAAATCGAGGCTCCTAATAAAATGGAGCCTCGATTTTTTTATTTGTTCTTACAGAAAAGCCAATCACACGAACAAAGCCCTCCGCAACGCATCTGCCCATATCCTGTGAATTCTTAAGCTTTGATCTCAAAAAAGCGACCCATTCACGGCATTTTGCATCGGCCAACTACTTACCTTTGAAAAATCAAATCCGTATGCCATGCCCAAAAAGAAAGCTGTTGCTACCGGTGCGAAAAGTGCGCTTACCGGAAAAATCCTCAACCTATTGGCTTCCAGGCCGTTTAAACCTGTGAACTATAAGCAGGTGAGTAAAGAGTTGAATATCAACGATAAAGCCGGCAAGGACATGGTTTTCAACATCCTATTAGAACTGGCCGATGAAGGCAAGCTGATTCAGGATAAGCCCTATCGCTTTCTGCTCGCCAAATCACTCATTGGCGAATATGCCGCAAAAAAAGAGCTCATCACCGGTCGGGTTGATATGAAAAGCACCGGAAAAGCTTATGTGATTCCCGAAAAAGGGGAAGAAGACATTTATATTGCGCCCAACAATGTGGGCAAAGCGCTTCATGGCGATACTGTAAAGGTGAGCCTTTTTCCGAAACGCAAAAACCATAAAACTGAAGGCGAAATTGTGGAAGTCATCGAACGGAAAAAGATGGATTTTGTGGGAGTCATCAATATCTCCAAACAGTTTGGATTTTTGGTGCCCGACAGCAGCTCGATGCCGGTGGATATTTTTGTGGCAAAAGAGGCACTTCACCATGCAAAAAATGGCGACAAGGTAATTGTCCGCATCACCGACTGGCCAAAGGAGTCGAAGAATCCCTTTGGAGAAGTGATTCGGGTTTTAGGCCGGCCTGGCGATAACGATGTGGAGATGCAGTCAATTTTGGCCGAATATGGCTTTCCGCTCGAATTTCCGCGAGAAGTGGAAAATGAGATGGAGAAAATGAAACCTCAAATTTCGGCTGCCGAGATTGAAAAACGACGTGATTTCCGAAATGGCTGGACCATCACCATTGACCCGGCCGATGCCAAAGACTTCGACGATGCCCTTTCGTTACGCCTTTTGGACAATGGCCGGATAGAGGTGGGAGTTCATATCGCCGATGTGTCGTTTTATGTGCCCGAAGGAAGTGCCACCGACCTCGAAGCCCAAAACCGCGGCACTTCCGTCTATCTCGTGGATCGAACCATCCCCATGTTGCCCGAAAAACTATCGAACAACATCTGCTCACTCCGCCCCCATGAAGAAAAACTTTGTTTCTCAGCCGTGTTCGAAATGGACGAAAATGCCGATGTTCATCAGGAATGGATTGGCAAAACCATTATCCGCTCCGTTCGGCGCTATGCCTACGAAGAAGTGCAAAGCATAATAGAAGGCGGCGATGGCGATTTTAAAGAACAACTCCTTTTGCTTCACAACTTAGCCACCAAACTCCGTGAAAAACGCACAAAATCCGGCTCCATCAACTTCCATTCCGAAGAGGTGAAGTTTGTGCTCGACGAAAACGGAAAACCAATAGATACCTTTGTCAAAGTGCAGCAGGAGAGCCACATGCTCATCGAAGATTTCATGCTGCTGGCCAACCGCTGTGTGGCCGAACGCATTGGAAAGCCCGCCGGACGAAAAAAAATCAAGCCCTTTGTCTATCGCATTCACGATGAGCCAAACCCCGAAAAGCTGGCCACCTTCGTTCAGTTTGTCAGCAAATTGGGCTTTGAAATGAATATCGGCAACCGCGAGAAACTCGTCAAATCCTACAACAACCTCTTCAGGGCGGTAGAAGGACGCGGCGAAAAAAATTTAGTGGAAGCCGTGGCCATCCGCACCATGGCCAGGGCTGAATACAGCACCCAAAACATTGGCCACTATGGGCTGGCTTTCAAATTCTATACCCATTTCACCTCGCCCATCCGCCGATATCCCGATCTGATGGTTCACAGGCTGCTCCAACGCTATCTGCTCGAAAACAAAGAAGAGATTTCTGCCGAAACCCTCGAACCTGTTTGCAAGCATGCCTCAGAAATGGAACGACGAGCCGCCGAAATGGAACGAGAAAGCGTCAAATACAAACAGGTCGAATACCTTGCCGATAAGGTAGGAAAAGTGTTCGAAGGCCTCATTTCGGGCGTGAGCAAATGGGGGATCTTTGTCGAACTCAAACAAAGCAAGTGCGAAGGTATGGTGCGCTACAATGAAATGCCCGGCGATTATTACTACCTCGACGAAGACAACTATTGCGTCATCGGGCAGCACTACGGAAAAGTGTTTCGCCTCGGCGATCCCGTATCCATTCGTGTGAAAAAAGTGGATATCATCCAGAAAAAACTCGACTTCGCAATCGTGGATGCCAATTGAAAAACCAAAGTACATTCCATCTTAAATTATGCAGAAAATCCCGCCTTGATTTTCCGGTCGAAAGTGGAATAAAACGGCTGAGGATATCGAAAACTTTCGGATATTTGGCCTGCCAGCTTGTTTCTGTTTCTGAATAAGCCCAATGATGCTTCTCGGAAAATTTTGTAATCTACTCATCATCATGAAAAGAATTGTTTTTTTTGGACTTGTCGCGGCAGGATTTTTCCTTTCTGTGAGTTTGTCGGCCCAATCATCAAAACCTCTTCCACGGGTGGCCATCTGCGGTTTGGCCATCGAATCGAGCACCTTTTCGCCGGCTCAGTCCACCGAAGAGGCTTTTCGGGTCAGACGAGGGCAGGATGTGTTTTCTTATTACCCTTTTCTTGCAGCCGACCTGCCCGATCGTGCCCGTGCCCAATGGTTTCCCACCCTTCGGGGTCATGCCATCCCCGGAGGCATCGTCGTTCGCGAGGCTTACGAGAAATTGGTGAATGAAACCCTTGAGCTGCTCCGCAAAAACCTGCCTTACGACGGCATCTTTTTCGATATTCATGGTGCCATGAGCGTGGTGGGATTAGACGACCCCGAGGGCGATTTCATTGTCAGAATCCGCGAGGTAGTAGGCCCGGAGCCTGTCATCTCCACTTCGATGGATCTTCATGGCAATGTGAGCGTGCGTTTGGCTCAAAACACCGACCTCATCACCTGTTATCGGCTTGCGCCTCACGATGATGCCTTGGAATCGAAACAAAGGGCACTCGAAAACCTGCTGCAACGGCTCGAAACAGGCAAAGGCAAGCCGGCATATAAAGTCTGGATACCCGTTCCGATACTCCTTCCGGGCGAAAAAACCAGCACCCGAATCGAACCGGCCAAAAGTCTTTACGCCCGGGTAGATCCCATCACCAAACGCGACGGAATAATTGACGCTGCAATTTGGATTGGTTATGCCTGGGCCGACGAACCTCGCAACCACGCCGTGGTGATGGTAACGGGCGATGACAAACAGGCCGTTGCCGGAGCAGCAACTGAATTGGCCACACAGTTCTGGAATGTGCGTAACGAGTTTGAGTTTGTTGCCCCTGTAGCTCAGCTTCACGAATGTATTGACTTGGCCATGAAAAGCAAAACACCACCATTCATTATCAGCGATATGGGCGACAACCCTACCGCAGGTGGTGCCGGTGATGTGAGCTGGACCATGACCGAAATTCTCAAACGTCCCGAGTTTCTCAACGAAAACGGCCCCTCCCTCATTTATGCTTCACTGCCGGGCCCTGATTTGGTGGAAAAAGCCTTAGCTGCCGGTATCGGTAACGAAGTCGAAGGCTGGGCAGGCGGCATCATTGATCACCGCTATGCACCTCCGGTCAAAATCAAAGGTATCGTGAAAGCTATCCATCAGGGCGACCCGGCGGCCGAAACCGAAGTCGTTGTGCAAACAGGAAGCGTGAAAGCAATCATCACCAAAAAACGAAAACCATACCACTACGAAAACGACTTCCTCCGCCTTGGACTCAATCCGCGCCAGACCAATATCCTTGTGGTGAAAATTGGTTATTTAGTGCCCGAACTTTACGAGATGCGCGGCGACTGGATCATGGCTTTAACACCTGGCGGCGTGGATCAAGACCTCGAACGACTCGATTACAAACGCATCATCCGACCGATGTTCCCCTTCGATAAAGAAATGCCGGAACCCGACCTCAGTCCGCGCTTCATCCAATCGTCGGAAAAGCTTTGAAATCAATCATTAAATGAGCTAAACAATTACTTTTTCCCTTAAACCAATCGTACAAACCATGATAAAGAAACTTTTAAATCCTTTTCAAAATAAATCCTTCAACGATGTACTGTTGTTGTTTCTGCGTGTGGCGGTGGGCTTGCTGTTGTTGTCGCACGGCTATCCGAAATTATTGAAACTCATCTCGGGACAGCCGATCAGTTTTGCCTCCATCATGGGTATGGGGCCGACGCTGTCGCTCGCTTTGGCCATATTTGCCGAGTTTTTCTGCGCTTTATTTGTCATGTTCGGGCTGCCCACACGGTTTGCTGCCATTCCCATTGTGTTCACTTTTTTGGTCATCGTAACCTTGGTTCACGGAGCTGATCCTTTGCCCCAGCGCGAACTTCCTTATCTCTATCTCATTGTTTATGTGATCATCCTTTTCAGCGGGCCGGGGAAATACTCGCTTGATTATTTGTTGTTTCGCAAACGGAAATAACCCCTTTTTCTATTTGAAGCCGACAACAACTGAGAACACTTTTCCCGAGGTTTACAAAATTCTATATCGCTAAAAAAATAAAGCGTTCATTTTGAACGCTTTAAAGTTATTTTTGTAGCCCCACCAGGACTCGAACCTGGATTTAAAGTTTAGGAAACTTCCGTTCTATCCCTTGAACTATAGGGCCTTTGTAAAGGGTATTGTTTCGGGCGGCAAAATTAAACTAATTTTCCGAACAACACAACCGCCCTTTGTTTCAGAGCTTTGGCGCAATCATCTGTTCAAGACGGATGAGGTCGGCAGCGAATTTGCGGATTCCCTCGGCTAATTTTTCAGTTGCCATGGCATCTTCGTTGAGCAGCCAACGGAACATTTTCTCATCGGGAAGAATCTTGTTGATCTTCAACTTTTTCGATTCTTCAGCATTCAGCTTCAGGCTGAGCGGTTGTTCCATCTTTTCGAACTCAGACAATAATGATGGGGCGATGGTGAGCAGGTCGCAGCCGGCCAGCGCGATGATCTCGCCTGTGTTTCGGAAACTGGCTCCCATCACTTCT
>JBDHYV010000143.1:0-6980 GCA_039811545.1 Bacteroidales bacterium
CCCTGAAAGGCCCTCATTTCGACGCCAACAGCCTGATGCCGGATGCATTAAGCACCGGAGCTTTACTCGCCGTTTCGGATCATCCCCAATATCATAACCATGAAAAAGTGTTGGTGGTGAACGATGTGTTGCATACGTTGCAACAATTGGCCGAATTTCACCGCCGGAAAATGAAGGCAACTGTGATTGCCATCACGGGAACTAACGGAAAAACTACCACTAAAGAACTGACTGCCCGAGTGCTGGCAACCACCTTTAAAACCATTGCCACCCGGGGAAACCTGAACAACCATATCGGAGTGCCGCTCAGCCTGCTGGCCATCACTCCCGATACCGAAATGGCCGTCATTGAAATGGGAGCCAACCACACAGGCGAAATCATGCAGCTTTGCCACATTGCACGCCCCGACTATGGCCTGATTACCAATATAGGCAAAGCTCATTTGGAAGGTTTTGGAAATTTTACGGGCGTCATAAATGCCAAATCAGAACTTTATAATTGGATTGACGATCACGGCAAAATGCTTTTTGTGCATACCGACAATGAGCTCCTCAATGGCCTTTCGGCTCGCATTCAACGTTTTACCTACGGGGCAAATCTGACGAACGACCTTTATGGCGAATTAGTTGCAAACGACCCCTGGCTACATTTGGCCTGGGAATACCGGAGTAGCCAATCGGTGGTCAATACGCAAATTGTTGGGAACTATAACACTGAAAATATACTGGCTGCCATTGCCATTGGCTCTTACTTTGGCGTAAAAACCGACAGGATCAATCAGGCTGTTTCAAGCTATATCCCTTCAAATAACCGTTCGCAACTGATCCAAACAACCAAAAACCGTGTGATCATGGATGCCTACAACGCCAATCCGGTGAGCATGGCCGCTTCTATTCGTAATTTCGATGCCATCAGCAACGAACGTCCGGTGCTGATTTTAGGCGATATGCTCGAGCTTGGCCAAAGCAGCGATGCCGAACATGCCGAAATTCTGAAGTTAGTAACGAACCTCGGTTTTAAACGGGTCTATCTCGTCGGGCCTTGCTTTGGAAAAGTTTATGCCGGCGACGACTGGCTCCATTTTGACAATGCAAACCAATTGGCCGACTACCTGAAAAGGAATCCTATCCGTCAGGCCGACATCCTGCTCAAGGCTTCGCGAGGCATTCACCTCGAAACTGTGCTCGAGCTGCTCTAAAACCGGATAAAATGCAGAAATATTGTGGAATTGGCTTGATGTCGGGCACATCATTAGATGGCTTGGACATGGTGTGCTGCAATTTTTATGTCGGAAATGAAGAAACCACCTATCATATTGAGGCTTTTCGAGAAATACCTTACGGGAAGGAGTGGAGAGAAAAACTATCGGGAGCTTTTTATTTGGATGCAACACAGCTGAATCAGTTAGATAATGAATTTGGAATCTTTCTCGGTAGAAACGTGAAGCAATTTTGCCAAGAGCATCATCTGACTCCCGATTTTGTTGCCTCGCACGGCCATACCGTCTTTCATCGGCCGGAGGAGAAAATCAGTCTGCAAATCGGCTCGGGAAGCGAACTTGCCAACGAAAGCGGTATTACAACCGTGAATAACTTCCGTATGGCCGATGTGCTCAAAGGCGGTCAAGGCGCACCTTTGGTGCCGATTGGCGACCAAATGCTTTTTGGCCAATACGATTTCTGTCTCAATATTGGCGGAATCAGCAATGTGTCGTTTAACCGACATGGAAAAAGGATTGCCTACGATATTGCACCGGCCAATATGGTGTTGAACCATTTGGCGTCAATGGCCGGCTACGATTACGACCCCGATGGAAAAATTGCGGCTTCCGGGCAAGTGAACCAATCCTTATGCGATGCTTTGGATAGCCTGCCGTTTTTTAAACAACCTTTCCCAAAATCTCTTGGCCGCGAATGGGTTGAAGGGTACTATTTACCTATAGTGGAAAGTGCTCCTTTGAGTCTGTCCGACCAGCTTGCAACTTGTACCTATCAGATTGGCAGGCAGATTGCCCGTCAGCTAGATGATTTCACTACGGGGAAAATACTCATTACCGGCGGCGGAGCCTATAATCAAACTCTTATCAACACCATCAGGCAACATAGCCATCATCAAATTGTGATTCCCGATGCGGTGACTGTCAGCATGAAGGAGGCTTTGGTTTTTGCCTATCTTGGCCTGAGACGCCTGCGCCGTGAAGTTAACTGTCTGGCAAGCGTAACCGGTGCTAGCTCCGATACCTGCTCGGGCGATGTGTATCAGCCCCGGCCAAAATATCTTTCAAATAATATTTAAAGGCTTTTCAAGTTATTAAATACGAAATTATCAAGTAAATATGAGCACACCCCTTCTTCTTCAACTTTCGCCAGTGGCCAATAATTTGGGAGCAAACCCCACAGCACCGACCGAAATCAGCCTGTCAGTCATTGACTTAGCCATTAAAGGCGGCTGGATCATGATTGTTTTGGCAGTTTTCTCGGTGTATGCGGTGTATGTGTTTACCGAACGTTACCTCACCATCTCGAAGGCTGCCCGAAGCGACAAGAATTTCATGAACAATATCCGCGAGTTTATCCATGCCGGACGCCTCGATTCGGCTATTGCACTTTGCCGTAGCACCGACACACCCAACGCTCGGATGATCGAAAAAGGGCTTTCGCGCATTGGCAAACCCCTGAACGACATCAGCGCGGCAATCGAAAATGTGGGCAAATTGGAGGTGAGTAAACTCGAAAAAGGAGTGGCAGGCCTCGCAACAATAGCCGGAGCCGCACCTATGCTGGGTTTTCTCGGAACAGTAATCGGAATGATACGCGCATTTTACGATATGTCAATGGCCGGAAACAATATTGACATTGCACTGCTCTCGTCAGGCATCTATCAGGCCATGATCACCACCGTGGGAGGCCTCATCGTTGGTATCCTGGCTTTTATCTTTTACAACGTAATCGTCTCCCGTATCGAAAAAGTGGTATATCTTTTGGAAGCAAAAGCTACCGAGTTTATGGATGTGCTTCACGAACCGGCACGTTAAAAACGCAAAGAAAAGACGTCATGGCAATTAAAACACGTAATAAACTGAGCGTCAACTTCAGTATGGCCTCTATGTCGGACTTAGTTTTCCTGCTTCTCATCTTTTTCATGCTCACCAGCACCCTCATCGCACCCAATGCTATCAAACTGCTTTTGCCATCAAGCAATAGCAAAACCATGTCGAAACAAACCGTAACAGTGTATATCAACGAAGGATTTCAATATTTTGTCGAAGAACGCCCATCGGCCGAGGCTTCTTTGGCTGCCGACCTTCGTTCGGTGCTGCTCAGCGAGAAGGAAGGGACAGTGGTTGTGCGTTCTGACAAAAGTGTGCCGGTGCAATATGTTGTCAACGTGATTGATGCCATCAACCAATTGAACGAAATCACCCAATCTTCTTATAAAGTGATTCTGGCAACCACACCAAAAAAATGAGGCGCGAAAGCAAAAAAAATAGAATGATCGGTATTGTGGCCACAATCTTGGCCCACAGCTTATTACTATTGGCATTGTTTTTTCTTGCTTTGCGAACACCATTGCCACTGCCTGCCGAAGAGGGTGTGGAGGTTGATCTGGGTTTTTCTGCCGAGGGCATGGGCCAGATTCAACCCGACCTCAGTGGTGGAATGCCTGATTTGGCGCAAGCTGCCGAGTTGCCTCAGCCGGAGAAAGCCGAAGAGAGTGTGGTAACCCAATCAACGGAAGAAGCACCGGCTTTGCCAAAACAGGAAAAGCCAAAGCCAAAAAAAGAGAAAAATCAGGAAACCAAACCTCGTGTCGAGAAACATCCGCCGCAACAGACTGCACAGCCGGCAGCACAAACTGTGCCTGAGCAGCCAAAAGTGAATCGGAAAGCTTTATTTAAAGGCTCAGGCGAACAGGAACAATCGTCGGGAAATGAAGGCGTTACAGGTCAGCCAGGCGACCAGGGGCGACCCGAAGGTATCAAAGATGTGAAACATTATGAAGGCTCTGGCGGACAGGGGAATGGGCCTTCTTACAGCCTCGGCGGACGCGGAGCCTTGCGTCTGGCCGAGCCAAAAGCCAGCTTCAGCGAACAGGGTAATGTGGTGGTTGATATTTGGGTCAACCCCAAAGGAGTGGTTGAACGGGCCGAGGTGAGCCTGCGCGGGACAACCATCGTGGATGCTAACCTCAAAAAAATCGCTGTGAATGCCGCCCTCAACTCTCGCTTTAGCGAAGACTCAAATGCGCCTTCCTTGCAGAAAGGAACGATTACTTATACCTTTATCATCGGAAACTAAAACAAGCCAACCGAATAATGAACCGTTTCAACCACTACGATGAAGCCCTGCAATGGATGATCAACAAACTTCCCATGTATCAACGCATCGGCGGAGCAGCCTATCGTGCCGACCTCCACAACACCATTGCCCTGCTTCAGCACCTCGGAAATCCCGAAAAGAAATTCAAATCGGTCCATATTGCCGGAACAAATGGCAAAGGCTCGGTTTCGCACATGCTGGCATCCGTGATGGCTTGCGCCGGATACAAAACCGGACTCTATACATCGCCTCATTTGCGCGATTTCAGGGAACGTATTAAAATTAATGGCGAAATGATTGAAAAACAGGCTGTGCTGGATTTCATCAACCAACATCATCAGGTCTTTGAACAAATGGATTTATCCTTTTTTGAGATGACTGTTGGTATGGCATTTCACTTTTTTGCCGAACAAAAGGTGGATGTAGCCATCATCGAAACCGGAATGGGCGGACGCCTCGACTCCACCAATCTCATCACGCCCTTGCTCAGCGTCATCACCAACATCAGCCTCGACCACATGCAGTTTCTTGGAGATACCCTTGAAGCCATTGCAATGGAAAAAGCCGGAATCATCAAACTACGAGTGCCGGTAGTGATTGGTCAGACACAACAGGAAACGGAAAACGTTTTCAGAAATCGGGCCGATGAGATGCAAAGCCCTATTGTTTTTGCCGATCAGATTTTTGATGCCACAAGGCTCGATATCCCTAACCTAAAAGTGCAGGAATTTGATCTGTGGAAAAATAGTTTGCTGCTTCTCGATCAGGTGAAGCTTCCGCTGTTGGGCTATTATCAACAGAAAAACCTGATTACTGCCGCCTGTGCTGCCGACCAGCTTCGCCGGCATTTCGACATCGAAGACAGCGACCTGCGGGATGGCTTGGAAATGGTGGTTTATAAAACCGGCCTGAGCGGGCGGTGGCAGATTATCAGTCGAAGCCCTTTGGCTATTGCCGATACAGGTCATAACGAGGATGGGATTAGAGAAGTGGTTTACCAACTGCGCGAAATGCGCTACGGCCACCTTCACTTTGTTCTTGGCGTGGTCAACGACAAAGCCGTGGATGCTGTGTTGCAGCTCTTGCCACGACCGGCGAAATATTACTTCTGCAAAGCCAATATCCCCCGCGGACTCGATGCGGTGGAGCTGAAAAATAAAGCTGCAGAAGTCGGGCTCATTGGCGAGGCTTACGAATCGGTTACAGTTGCTTACAGAGCTGCTTTGGACGAAGCCCGACCAAACGACCTGATTTTTGTCGGTGGAAGCACCTTTGTGGTGGCCGAAGTGGTGTGAACGCGCTGATAGAAAAAGCAATTTGCCTGAAAGGTCAGATCCACTCCATCAAAAAATTATGGCCGATACCATCGGTCATATACCGGAACAAAATAAAAAAAGCACTTACAATGATGTAAGTGCTTGATTTTTAAGTGACCCCGGAGAGACTCGAACCCCCAACCTTCTGATCCGTAGTCAGATGCTCTATCCATTAAGCTACGGGGCCATTTTTTGAGTGTGCAAAGATAGGAAATCTTTCTGTTGAAACACAAACCTCAACAAAAAAAATAGCTAATTTTATAATAGCTTGTTTGACAGTTGTTTTCATCGCCTCTCCAATCGGAAAAACCGTTGTTTGCTGTTGCCGGATCCGTCCACAACCACCAATCGGTGTGTACCTGCGCTGAGTGCCCTTACCGGCATTTGGTGTCTGCCGCCCTGTGTCATTCCGAGGTATTTTTCGTCAAGATGCCAGTAAACTTTGGCTTCATGATCCTGATGTACGAGTTCAAACACGGTTGGATTGAGGTTTCCGGTGTAAACTGCCGGCTGGTAAATGATGGCCTCATCCGGCGGATAAACGAACTCCATGAAGGATTGCGATGTACTGCAATATTTATAGACAGGCGGTTGCGGCCGGTAGTCGCCGTGTTTTTGTTGAAAATAGTAGGCCATGATGGGTGGAAGCAAAAACCAGGGCCGAGTTACCACGCTGTCGGGTCCCTCGCACCCTGAAGGAATTGTGAAGCGCTCTTTGGCATCAGTGCGCACCATTTGATGAAAACGGCATGACGGCACTTCATTGCGTGTACGAAGTAAGCAAAGCTGGGGTGAGAGGCTGTCGCAGAATGGCCCCGGCGGGAAACCTGAAGCGCGGCACATTTCGCGGTCTTCGAGGTCTGACAGGGGAGCACTAAACCACCGGCCGGTATTCAAAGTTAAGGCGATGTCGAAAAGTAGCGGGGCAGCGGCATTGATGCCGGTGAGACCCGGACGCCCGTGGCCATCGGCATTGCCGGCCCAAATGGCAATGCAATATTCAGGAGTGAAGCCAACGGCCCAGGCATCACGAAAACCATAGCTGGTGCCGGTCTTCCAGGCCATTTGGAGGCGGTCTTCGCGAAAATGCCAGCCACTTTCGGTCTCCGGTCGGTTGAGCTGCCTCAGCGCATCGGTGGTGAGAAAAATGCTGCCTTTCGACAACGGAAAATCATCTTTCACCTCCTGGTGGATCAATTGCCGGGCAAAACGTGCATACACCTCCGAAAGCTCCCATAACGTAACTTCGCCTCCTCCCAGAATCAACGAAAGACCATAATGGGCTGCCTCTTGGGTGAAAGTGCTAAAGCCCAGATCGCGAAGTAGTTGATGAAAACGCCCGAT
>JBDHYV010000144.1:0-6849 GCA_039811545.1 Bacteroidales bacterium
TCGCTTGAAATACCCTATCCGGGTGCAGGGTTCTTCCTCGCAGTTCAATACCGAATCGCCACCATTGGCTGAAACAGCACAGTTTGTTTTGCCTGAACGTGATGCCTTCAAAGGAGTGCCAATGCCCGAAGTGAAGGTCTCCTGGTGGGATGGCGGTCTGCTGCCTCCACGGCCTGCCGAGCTGCCTGATGGCGAGGTAATGGGTCGTGATACCAATGGCGGCTGTCTGCTCATCGGCACAAAAGGGAAAATCATGACCGGTTGCTACGGCCGTGAGCCATTCTTGCTACCCTTATATTACGATAAAGATTATAGCCGCCCAACACCAACGCTGCGACGTGTAACCACGAGCCACGAGATGGATTGGGTGAGGGCATGCAAGGAATCGCCCGAAAGCAGGGTAGAAGCCAGCTCACATTTTGGCTATTCCGGACCGATGAACGAAATGGTGGTAATGGGCGTTGTGGCGGTGAGATTGCAAGACCTCAAACGTGAGTTGGAATGGGATGGCGAGAAAATGGAATTCACCAATATTAGCGATAACGACGAAATCAGGGTGATCAAAAGCGATAAATTTGAAGTCATTGACGGTCATCCCCATTTCGATACCCAACACGAAACGATGAATGCCAAACAAGCTGCAGCGGAATATATTCGTCATACTTATCGCCAAGGTTGGTCGCTGTAAATCGAATTAACTATCAGAAATATAATTATTTAAACTTTTAAGCTATGAAAAAAAACTTTCTCTTCTTATTGGTTGTTTTCGTGGTGACGGCTTGCCAACAGTCCCCACAGAAAACACAGGAAACCAATCAAAACACGGTGGAAGCCGTTGCCGATAACACCCTCACTCAGGCTGAAACCGATGCAGGATGGATTCTGCTTTTTGATGGACAGACACCGGGAAAATGGCGCGGCTACGGAAAAGACCATTTCCCGAAGGGGTGGATGGTTGAAGACGGGACTTTGCGATGCCTGAGCAGTGGACGTGGCGAAGCCGGAGCTCAGGATGGCGGCGATATCCTCTACGACGAGAAATTCCAAAACTTTGAACTCTCGCTCGAATGGAAAATTTCCGATGGCGGAAACAGCGGGATATTCTATCTGGCACAGGAAATCCCCGGAAAATCAATCTGGCAAACAGCTCCTGAGATGCAAGTGCTCGACAACACCAAACATCCCGATGGACGCGATGGCATTCACAGTGCCGGCGCACTCTACGACATGATTGGCGTGGATCAGAAAAAAGTGAAACCTGTAGGGGAATGGAATCAAGCTAAGGTGTTGGTGTTTAAAGGAACCGTGGAACATTGGCTCAATGGCGAAAAAGTGGTGGAATATCACTTGTGGACTCCTGAATGGAACGAAATGGTGGCCAAAAGTAAGTTTCCGCAATATAACCCCGATTGGGTTAATGTGGCGCAAGAAGGTTTTATCGGCTTGCAGGATCATGGCGACGATGTTTGGTATAAGAATATTAAAATCAGGAGATTGTAACAGTTTTCCTGAATTGGAATAAAGCCCTTTCGGATAAGATGGTGAAGACCATGAGCCTGAAAGGGCTTTTTTTATGTCGCTTTCGAGGATTGGATTACCAACGGAAAGCAAAAAAACGTACTTTCGTTTAAATTTTTCAAAATGACAGAGCCTTCACTCAATCACATCGTAATGGCCGGCACCGGAAGGGTGGCGTGGAACCTTTGCAAGGCTTTTGTTGAGAAAGGGCTCCCTATTCATGAAGTTGTTGGCCGTGATTTGTCGCAGACTATGGCTCTGGCTGAGTTTGCGAAGGCAAGAGCGGTGATAGGAATGGATAAAATGACCCGCGATGCTGATTTTTACATTCTTGCTGTGAGCGATGATGCCATTGCTACGGTGGCAAAACAAATGCCGCCCACCGGTGGATTGGTCGTGCACACCTCGGGAATGACAAGCGACAAAGTTTTGAAAGAATATTTCGGAAGATCGGGAGTTTTTTATCCTTTACAGACTTTCAGCATTGGGTATTACCCTGATTTTGAACGGATTCCAATTCTCGTTCAAGCTGATTCTGAAAACGATTTGACCTGCCTGAGCCAATTGGCAGCTAAACTGAGCAGTTGTGTCATGCAAAGCGATGACCACCAACGCCAAACCTTGCATTTGGCCGCCGTATTTGTGAACAATTTCGGGAATGCCCTTTTAGACATGGCAGCGCAAATACTTGAAAAAGAACAACTTCCTTTAAGTTTGCTCGAACCTTTAATTCGGGAAACGGCTTTAAAAATAAGCCGGCAGACACCTTCGCAGGCACAGAGCGGCCCGGCGCGACGCAACGATTATGGAACAATCCATCAACATTTGAATATTTTAAAGGAATATCCCCAGTTAGAACCTGTTTATCAAATGTTTACAGAATATATCAGAAAAAAATACCTTTCCTGAATCATGAGTAATTACAAAACCAAACTTCGCGATATTACCACCTTTATTTTTGATTACGATGGCGTGATGACCGATGGTGTAATCCTGCTCAACAACGAGGGCGAACCTTTGCGAACGGCCAATGTAAAAGACGGCTACGCCCTGCAATTGGTGAAAAAGCTGGGATTCAATATCGCCGTAATATCGGGCGGCTTTTCGCCCAGCATGATGAAACGTTTTGAGGCACTCGATATACAAGATGTGTTTCTGGGAGTGAGCGATAAGCTGAAAGTGTACGAGAAATATAAAATTGACAAAAACCTCGCCGACCATGAGATTGTTTATGTTGGCGATGATATTCCCGATTTTCTCTGCATGAAAATGGCCGGAGTGCCGGTTTGCCCTGCCGATGCCTCCGAAGAAATTAAACGTATCAGCTTGTATATCAGCCGTTACAGAGGAGGGCATGGTTGCGTTCGCGAAATCATTGAACAAGTGCTCAAAGTTCAGGGAAAATGGATGACCGACATTGCGCATCACTGGTAAGAAAAGTTGACTTTATGAAATATTTGCGTTTTTTCCGTTGGCCCAATTTGTTGGTAATTATTTTTACCATGTTTTTTGTCCGAAACTTTATTATCAGTCCGGCCTTGCAGGAACTCGGACCGGAAGCCCTTCTGCCGTGGCATACGTTCTTGCTTTTGGTGGTGTCGTTTGTGTTGATTGCCGCAGGCGGCTATGTCATCAACGACCTCTCCGATACCGATGTGGATAGCCGGAACAAACCAGATAAGATGTTGATTGGCTCTGCGATCGGCTTCAAAATGGCGAATTATCTCTACCTTTTGATGAATGGAGTGGCTTTTGCGCTGGCAATCTGGCTTTCTTATGATTTGCAGAGCTGGCGTTTTGGGCTGATCATGGTGATGATGATCGGATTGTTGTGGTTTTACTCAAAACGCTACAAGCGGATGCTATTTGTTGGAAATGTGGTGGTTGCTGTGGCAAGCAGCATGGCATTATTGATTGTTTGGCTGGCCCAGTTTTTTTATTTAGCCACCAAGACTTCTCTTTTTGTGGAGGCTTCCTTAAAATTCCCGCTTATTCTCGAGCCTTTGCTGGCTTTCACTTTCTTTTCATTTCTGACGAGTTTGGCCCGCGAAATTGTGAAAGATATTGAAGATGTGGAAGGCGATAGCCGTTATGGCTGCCGCAGCTTACCTGTGGTGGCCGGAATTTCCGTAGCCAGATGGGTCGCACAAGCAATATTGCTCCTGATTGTTCTCCTGATAGTTGGCTGGCAATATCACCTGATCAAAGAGGGGAGAATCGTTTTTGCCGCTTCGTTAGTGCTCGCGCTGATCGTTGCCGGAATTGCTGTTTTTCAACTTGCCCGTGCCAATCGGAAACAGCACTATCATCAGGCATCCACCTGGATTAAATTGGTGATGGTCAGTGGTGTAGCATCCATGTTGTTTTGGCCTTTTTAACAAAGAAAAAACTAATCAGATCGTTTATTTTTCAAATGATTAAGGTATAAAAATGAAAATCAGGACGATTCCCTTTGGGGTCATGCCGGGAGGCGCAGTCGCAACGCTTTTTGTTTTTGAAAGTGCCGCAGGTTTAGAGGTAAGTATTACCAATTACGGGGGCATCATCAGCTCGGTGCGACTGCCCGACCGTAACGGAAAAAAGGAGGAAATCACGGCAGGATTTGGGAATCTGAACCAATATCTTGATCCTCACCCTTATTTTGGAGCCATCGTCGGACGCTATGCCGGACGTATCTCCAAAGGAATTTTGCCGGTTGACAAACAGATTTTTCAGCTTGAGCAAAACAGCGATGGACATCATCTTCACGGAGGTACGACAGGTTTTCACACGAAGCTTTGGGAAGCTGAACTCGATTCCCAAACCGAATCGGCTTCCCTTCGGCTTCGCTATCTGAGCCCTCACCTCGACGGGAACTATCCGGGCAACCTGCAGGTTGAAGCACGTTATCTGATTACAGACGACAATCGTATTCAACTGGAATTCACTGCCGTAACTGACAGGCCGACACATCTGAACCTGACGAATCATGCTTATTTTAATTTAAATGCTTTTCGTGCAGATGTTGGCGATCATTCGCTGAAAATCAATGCCCAGCGTTTTGTAGAGCTCAACGAAAATCTGCTGCCGACTGGAAGACTGCTCAATCTTGAAGGGACAGTTTTTGATTTCCGACAGGAAACCTTGCTCAGAAACCGTGCGATCCCTTCGCAACATGAATTGGATCATTGTTTTGTGCTTGATACTCCTGTTGCCGGAGAGCCAGCTCTTGAATGCCGACACGAAGCCAGCGGTCGCCGGATCCGTATTTTTACCTCACAGCCAGGAATCCAGGTATATTCGGGCAATTTTCTCGATGGAAGCCTTATAGGACATCATGAAACAATTTACACCAAGCACAGCGCCATCTGCTTTGAAACACAGCATTTTGCCGATTCTCCAAACCAACCCGCATTTCCCGGAACGCTTTTAAGAGAAGGAGAAGTGTATAGAGAATCAACGACCTACATTTTTGATAATTTTTGAACCTCGACAGATTAAAAGCAACTATGGAACCACAACACACCAATTCTCCACTCACTTTGGTGATTCTTGCTGCCGGAATGGGCAGCCGTTATGGAGGGCTCAAACAGGTTGACCGTCTGGGGCCTTCGGGCGAAACCATTATTGATTACGCCGTTTTTGATGCCTTACGCGCCGGATTTGGAAAGCTGGTCTTGGTGATCAGAAAAAGTATTGAACAGGATTTTTTGGAAACTTTCGGACAAGGTTTCCTAAAAAAAATACCTTATGAATTTGTGTATCAGGAATTAGACGTTTTACCCGAAGGTTTCACGGTACCAGCGTCACGCACAAAGCCGTGGGGAACGGCTCATGCGCTTTGGGTGGCCCGACATGTGATTCCGGGTGATTTTGTGGTGGCCAATGCCGACGATTTTTACGGGAAAGAATCCTATGCTTCTTTGGCGGAGTTTTTACAACAAACAAAAAATCTGGATCATGCGTTTGCCATGTGCGGCTATCAGCTTTCCAATACGCTCTCGGCACACGGGACAGTTTCAAGGGGTGTGTGCCAAAAAGACCAGCTTGGGAATCTGATTTCGGTAGTGGAACATCTCAAAATTGGCTACAACCAACAAGGCCGAATCATCAGCCATCATCATAATGAAGATGTTGAGTTGCAAGAGGATACGATCGTCTCGATGAACATTTGGGCTTTTTGCAAAAGCATCTTTCCCATCATCGAAAGCTATCTCATTGATTTTCTGAAACAACGTGCTGAAGAGCCCGCTTCCGAATTTTTTACCCCATTGGTTGCCGACATGCTTATCCGTGATAAGAAAGGAACTGTGAAAGTGATTGATACCTCAGCATCGTGGTTTGGCGTGACTTATACTGACGACAAACCAACTGTGCAGCAACGCCTGCGCGACTTAGCCGCCACGGGCGATTATCCTTCGCCTTTGTGGAAATAATAGTGTTGAATGATCATGAAAGAAAGTAAAATCATTAAAACCCTGTGAACCGTTATGGGAACATTTCAAACTATTGATTATGTTATTTTTGGTGCTTATGCCCTGCTTATTCTTGGCTTGGGTTTATGGGTTTCGCGTGGGAAAAAAGGCAGTCAGAAAAGTGCTGAAGATTATTTTCTGGCCGGCAAAAGCCTTCCTTTCTGGGCTATCGGCGCTTCGCTGATTGCAGCCAACATCTCGGCCGAGCAATTTATCGGTATGTCGGGCTCGGGTTTTGCTATTGGCCTTGCAATTGCCTCCTACGAGTGGATGGGTGCGCTCACGCTGATTTTGGTGGCCAAGTTTTTCCTGCCGATTTTTATCCGTCAAGGCTTGTTCACCATTCCCGAATTCATCGAGAAGCGTTTCAATACCAATCTGAAAACCATCTTAGCCGTTTTTTGGGTGGCACTGTTCATTTTTGTCAACCTCACTTCGGTGCTTTTTCTGGGGGCAAAAGCCTTGGATACCGTGATTGGCGCGGGCGATGGCAGGTTAATTTTTCCACTTATTTTGGGATCGGCGTTTTTTGCAGCAGCTTATTCCATCTGGGGCGGACTGTCGGCTGTGGCCTGGACCGATGTCGTTCAGGTTGTCCTTTTGGTGATTGGTGGATTGGTCACGACTTTTATCGCCCTTGACAAAGTGACGCCCGATGGCGGTTTATGGACGGGTTTGCAGCATATTTACGCTCAGGCGGGCGACAAATTTCACATGGTGCTGCACCGCAATCATCCCGAGTTTCTGAACCTTCCGGGCATCGGCGTAATCATCGGTGGACTTTGGGTGGCCAACCTCTATTATTTCGGTTTCAACCAATACATCATCCAAAGGGCTTTGGCCGCCAAATCGTTGCGCGAAGCACAAAAGGGACTTG
>JBDHYV010000145.1:0-6835 GCA_039811545.1 Bacteroidales bacterium
AGATATCCAGCCATCCGGCCCAGCGTTTCTGGTTGCTGAGCGATTCGTTATGCCAGAGAGTGGTGAATGTTCCACCAACTTCTTTCACTTCTTGGCATAGTTGGAAAGCCATCTGAATAGCTTTTTCTTTTTCGAGTGCCAAATAGTCGCGCAACGTGCCGTCCATCAGTGTAATAGGATGGATGTGAAGGTTTGTGGGCAGGTCGTGGTCGAGGTCGTAAAAAGGGAAACTGGTGGCGATTCCGGCTCTGAAGCCCGGCTGGCTGGCATAACCCATCGTGTAATCGTCCGTGATATCAAGGTCAATCAGATGATGATAGGTGGCCGGGAGGCTCAGCCTCAGAAAGTGTTGTCGGCTTTTGGTAACCTCACGGTTGAGCACGGCGGCCAAAGTGCTAATCTCGGAGCGCAGCTTGGGTTTATTGAGAAACGATCCAAAAGATGGATGGATGCCCACCGGGGCATAATCGGCAAGATGTTTTATCAACTGCCTGAAATGGGGATTTCTAACGGGTGTATTTTTGTCGTTGAGGCCATATTCAGCAAAAAGGATGAAGTAAACCGGACGGAGGCGGTATCTTTTTTGCAGCTCAAGCTGAAGCTCAAAGGTGTCGAAAGGGTCGGGTTGTTTTTTAAGAATCACACTGTTACGCGCTTTTATCTCATTGAAATCGCGTTTCAACAGATCGCGCAATGTGGCACCAATGCCACGAAATGGCCCTTTGTGCAGATAAGCCCAGGCAGCGTCAATGTCGTAAGTGGGCTGGAAGCTATAAGCCGGAAAACAGCACAACAGTCGCGGTATGGCGGCTTGAAGGACTCTTGCCAGATGCCGCGACCAAATATTGACAAGCGGTTTTTGCAACATGCCCATTGTGTGAAGGCAGGACGATGTGGCTTCGAAACGGCCGTAGCGGTCGGGCGAAAAGGGCAGGTATTCTTCGTAGCGACTCACAAGAAAAAAGGAGGCTGCGAAAAGGTCGAAAGGCAGCAGCGAGTTACGGTCGTAAACTGGAAAAATAGCTTTAACACCTTCAAAATCAAAAGGATTTATTGCTTGCGAAACAATCTCGCGCTCAAAAAGCAAATGCCGCGCCTTGAAAAAAGCTACCCCTTCGACAGCTTTCTCGCCATAAACCATCCGCCAGCCAGGAAATTGTGAAAAACTCCCAATATCGGTTGTGAACCTGTATTCCAAACCCAAAAGACGATGCATGACAAGGTCAAAGGCGTACCTGAGCCTATTCGTTGTTTTTGGAACTAAAACCAGTAGTGTGTCCATCGGGCTTCAAAATTAGCGTTTTTAGGTTAGCGGGCATTGTGGCATTAAAAAAAACGTGATGCTGATGCCGTTCGTATATCGGTATCATTTTTTTGAAATCACGGCAAAGGCAACACCTTATTTTGTACTTTTGAAGGCGAAAAACCCTTTGATTCTCATGGACCAATTTATTGTTTCAGCCCGCAAATACCGTCCTGCCACCTTCGACATGGTCGTTGGTCAGCAGGCCATTACCTCCACTCTGAAGAATGCTATTCGCAATAATATTCTGGCTCAAGCCTTTCTTTTTACGGGGCCGCGTGGTGTTGGAAAAACTACTTGTGCGCGCATCATGGCCAAGACCATCAATTGCATGAACCCTACCTCGGATATGGAAGCCTGCGACCAATGCGAATCCTGTGTGTCGTTTCGCAATTCGGCCTCATTTAATATCCACGAGTTAGATGCGGCCTCCAACAATTCGGTTGAGGATATTCGCAACTTAGTGGATCAAGTGCGTATCCCGCCACAGGTTGGGAAATATAAGATCTATATCATTGACGAGGTGCACATGCTCACGGCAAATGCTTTCAACGCATTTCTGAAAACCCTTGAAGAACCGCCTTCCTATGCCAAATTTATCTTAGCTACCACCGAAAAACATAAAATTATCCCAACCATACTCTCAAGATGTCAGATATTTGATTTTAAGCGAATTACGATTGATGATATTGTCAAGCAGCTGCAATATGTGGCGCAAAAAGAAGGGGTGAATGCCCAATACGATGCCCTGTCAATTATTGCGCAAAAGGCCGATGGTGCCATGCGTGATGCCTTGTCAATCTTCGATCAGATGTTGAGTTTTTCAGGAAACGAAATCACGTATCATGGAGTGATTGATAATCTGAATGTTTTAGATTACGAATACTACTTCAGAATTACAGATTCTATCCTCTCTGTTGATGGCACTGCTGTGTTAATGACACTGAATGAAGTCATTGGCAACGGATTTGATCCCCAGGATTTTATTGCCGGTTTGGGTTCGCATTTGCGCAATCTTTTGGTGAGCCGCGATTTGGTAACGACACAACTGCTCGAGACTTCACAGAGCCTTCGCGATCGTTACACCACTCAGGCCGCCCGATGCAGCAGCAGTTTTTTGCTTTCGGCGTTGGAGTTGCAAAATCAATGCGACCTTAATTATGTGCGGAGCAGCAACAAGCGCTTGCTGGTTAAGCTTGCCCTACTCCAGATGTGTGCACTCAGCCAGCCTATGCCAATTGAAAAACAAGGCAAGCCATCACCGTCTCTTCCGATGGCAAATACAGCTTCGCCTGCACTGGCTGCACAACATAGACCCCAGCCAGCCAGCCAGCCAGCACAGCCTTCAGTACCAAAGGCAGCTCCAGTGCCAAGTCAAACACCTCCACCGCAATCTGTTGCGCCTTCAACGACGACTGAGATAAATCCAAAACTCTTTGACAACCCAACGGAATCAAAGCCTGCGGCAGCACCGCCCCGGCAAAGAACAGGAACTTTTTCAATCAGCAATATCGTTGAGGATAAACCTCCTGTCGAAACAAGCACGGAAATACGCGACAACTTTTTTACCAATGAAAAACTAAATGAAGTCTGGAGAAACTATGCCGATACCCTTCAGTCGGTTTCACCCAGCTTTGCCAATGCCATGAAACGACATCAACCCGAGTCAGATGGAAAAACAAAAGTCGTATTCAAAGTGGAAAACAGTATTATAGCCTCCGACAAGGAGAATATGATTCAATTGCTTGGATATTTGAAAGAATCACTCGGCAATAACCAGATTTTATTAGAGCAACAACTTACCGATGCACCGGTCGAGAAAGTAGCCTACACCGATAGCGAGAAATTGGAAAAAATGATCGGGCTACGACCCGAACTCAAATTTCTGACCGACCAGTTAGAACTTGAACCTGAGCTTTGAAAATCTGGATTTGGGTTTGTTTTTTTTGTAACTGACGAACATCGTTTTTCAAAAAAAAATATCGGTAAAATATCGTGCGATTTGCCAGAGTAGTTAGCCTTTGAGTAAACCAAGGATTGCCTTATTGTTGAAGAATAACCAATTTGATGCAGATGGGCTTTTTTATCAGATCAATATAGCCTAACGCAATGTGCTTCCTTTTTCAAACGTCTTTCTGGTGGGTCTGAAAGATGCGTAAACGTTGATTTGTTTTATCAACCAGTGAAACGGCTTGTTTAGAATGAGAATAAATAAGGGAGAATATTGATTTTTGCTTACGATGTTTTGTAATTTTAACATCAATATAAACCAACACTATTATGAAACGGATTTCTTTAATTATCATTATTTTGTTTGGCGCAATGCCCATGTTGATGCCACAGACTGCATCAAAGGCCATTGTGCTTCCACAGGCTGAGGTTGTTCATACACCTCAGACGACAGTTTTTGAGGTAAGAAACATCACTGATTTTTCCGACAACTTTGAGACTTATCCCAATTTCAACCTGACCTTTGCTCCCTGGACAACGGTTGACGTTGACCAGAAAACCACTTATGGTATTGAGGGTGTTACTTTCCCAAATTCCGGTCAGGCCATGAGTTTTATTATTTTCAATCCAACGGCCACCACGCCGCCACTCACCGATGCGGCAATTGCTCCGCACAGCGGTTCGAAATTTGCGGCAAGTTTTGCCGCGACATCGGGTGCCAACCACGACTGGCTGATTTCACCTCAGATTACTCTGGGCTCTAATTCCTCGGTTTCGTTCTGGGTGAAGTCCTACACAGCTCAATATGGTTTAGAGCGATACAAGGTAGGCGTTTCCATCACCAATACTAACCCTTCGAGTTTTACCATTATCAGCGGCCCAAATTACCTGACGGCTCCGGCCACACAATGGGAGCAGAAAACCTTTGACCTGAATGCGTACAACGGTCAGAGTGTTTATGTTGGTATTCAATGTGTTTCTGAAGATGCGTTTATTTTTATGGTGGACGATTTTAGCCTTACAACCACTGCGACAGCCAACCTGCCTGCATTGATAACGGCTGATGCCACCTCTGTTACTCAAACTACTGCTGTTTCGGGTGGAAATGTGACTTCCGACGGAGGTGCTACCGTCACAACGCGCGGCATCGTGTGGAGTACTTCGGCAAATCCGACAACGACAACAAATTTGGGGATGACCAACAACGGAAGTGGAACGGGTAGTTTTGTGTCGAACATGACCGGGCTGACGGCAAACACCACCTATTTTGTGAGAGCCTTTGCCACAAATAGCGTAGGAACAGCTTATGGACAACAGATTAGTTTCACTACAACCGGCGGCGGCAGCGGCACAGGAACACTCGCAGGCTATGTTACAGATGCCGTGAACGGAAATCCGATTCCGGGAGCATTGGTTTCCATCGCCGGCTTGTCGGCCACTACCAATGCTTCGGGAAATTATTCCATCACCAATATTCCTGTTGGCGTGCTCACAGCAGCATTCAATGCCAGCGTAACCTCAGGTCCGGCTCCCCTTACAGTTCAGTTTTTCGATCAGTCGAGCGATGGTTCTCATACTCTGACCTGTTCAAAAACGGGCTATATGACCTATACCAACAACGGTGTGGTGGTTCCACAAGGCGGCACACTGACGATGGATATTTCGCTTTCGCCGACACTTGCCGAAGGTTCAATGCGGTTTGTGCTCAACTGGGGTGCCACTCCGCCCGATTTGGATTCGCACTTGAATACGCCCAACATCAACGGAACGAGCTATCATATTTACTATAGTTATCAAGGTAGTGCCACTTCAGGACCTTATGCGGCACTCGACCACGACGACACCAACGGTTATGGCCCCGAAACAGTAACTATTTATCAGAAATTCCCCGGAACTTATCAGTATTATATTTACAACTATTCCGGCTCGCCGTCAATCACCACTTCATCGGCGGTAGTGCAGATATATAACCAAAATGGATTGACCCATACGCTGCAAGTTCCTACGACCGGTGAAGGCCGCTATTGGTATGTGGCCGATGTGGACGGAGCTACCGGTCAGGTAACCATCAAAAATACCATCCAGGGCAATGCTCCGGGCAATCGTAAGGACGAAATGCCTCCGAAAAAGGAACAAGACCGGAGTGTGATTTCGTGGCAATGGAATTTTGGCGACGGAACAACCAGCACCGAACAAAACCCATCCAAGACCTATCAGAATGCCGGAAGTTATACGGTGTCGCTCACGGTGGGCAACGGAACTACCACCAACACAGTTACCAAGACCAATTACATTCAGGTGGGCGGCGGTAGTGGCACTGGGACACTCACAGGAATGGTTACCGATGCCCTCAATGGTAATCCTATCGAAGGTGCCTTGGTTTCCATCGCCGGCCTGTCGGCCACTACCAATGCTTCGGGAAATTATACAATCAATAATATTCCTGTTGGGACACTCACGGCGGCTTTCAACGAAAGTATCTCGCAAGGAACAATCCCGCTCACGGTTCAGTTTTTCGATCAATCGGGTGATGACACCCATCTGCTCACGTGTTCAAAAACCGGCTATATCACCTATAATAACAGCAATGTTGCCGTTCCGCAGGGCGGCAGCCTGACGATGGATATTTCGCTTTCGCCGACACTTGCCGAAGGTTCGATGCGTTTTGTGCTCAACTGGGGTGCCACCCCGCCCGATTTGGATTCGCACTTGAATACACCCAGCATCAACGGAACGAGCTATCATATTTACTATAGTTATCAAGGTAGTGCCACTTCAGGGCCTTATGCGGCACTCGACCACGATGATACCAACGGTTATGGCCCCGAAACAGTAACTATTTATCAGAAGTTCCCCGGAACATATCAGTATTATATCTATAATTACACCGGCTCGCCTTCCATCACTACATCTTCTGCTGTTGTTCAGATATACAACCAAAACGGCTTATTGCATACCCTTCAGGTGCCTACATCCGGTGAAGGCCGCTATTGGTATGTGGGCGATGTTGACGGAGCTACCGGACAGGTTACCATTAAAAATACCATCCAGAGCAATGCTCCGGGTAATCGTAAGGATGTGATGCCTCCAAAAGAGAACCGCGCTGTAACCAGTTGGGCCTGGGATTTTGGCGATGGCACATCGAGTACCGAACAGAACCCTGTGAAAGTTTATCAAAATGCCGGTGTTTACACCGTGAAACTTACAGTTGGTAACGGAACAACTTTTGCAACCAAAGTGAAGGAAGACCATATTGTGGCTACCACAGCCGGCTCAATCCGCGATGGTTTGGTGGCTTATTTCCCCTTTAATGGCAATGCCGACGACCACAGCGGCCGAGATCATCATGGAACCAACTTTGGTGCAAGCCTGTCGCCCGACCGTTTTGGCAGCTCCAACGAAGCCATGTTGTTTAATGGAACCAGTAGTCATATCGAGGTTCAGCAACATAACGATTTCGATATCAAAAATAAGCTTACCCTTTCATGTTGGCTGCGGCATGATGCCAATCCGGCAAGTTGCGAAGATATCCTGACCAAAGGGACAGATGCTTACGGACTCATGTTTGCGTGCAACGGAAGT
>JBDHYV010000146.1:0-6772 GCA_039811545.1 Bacteroidales bacterium
CAACTATGAGACTTAAATTCTGGAAGAAAAGCACAAACGAAACTGAACCTGCCGAAGGAGCTATGTGGCAGCTCAGTTCGCTGCGTAGGCTGACCGGAAGCCAGCCACTGGCATGGAACAATCGCCTTGGAAAACAACACAGCCTGCGCAAACACCTGAGCAAGCTGTGGAAACTCAATCAGGTTTCGCTCTGGTAGCTGTGCAAATGACAGGCTGCAAGAGATCAGAAACGGCTTTTTTGCGCATATCCATCGTGCTATGTGGTGTGGTGGCTTTCACTTTAGGGATGGCCTCTTATTCCTATGCCGGCCCGGACAAAAAATATCTTGTTAAACAACTTGACATCCCCTGTGTGCAGGCTAAATCGCAGTCAAATCGCGAAATGTGGGATTGCGCTACTCTGAAGTTTGTTGAAATAGACTCTACAACGAAGCATAATATAAGTCCGCTGCCAAGGATTATCAAAGAAGGATATTACAACCTGAGCTCCTTGGCCTTGCTTTTTGGCGAAGGTCAACGGGGTTATATGCCTTTTCCTTCGCTCACAATGGTCAACGGCTATTGCTTTCAGCCGGGTCTTTTCACAGGCATCGGCCTTGGTTATGAATATCTCGATTGTAGCATGATGCCCATCTTTGCCGATGTAAAATATATTCTTCCCGAGCGGCGCCACATCCCTTTTGTTTCGCTGAAACTTGGTGGAGCAGTTCCTTTAGGGTCGGACGAACTCTATTCGGATTATGGTTTTGCTGAAAAGACAACTGTATATGGCGGCATACTCATCTCGCCTGAGTTTGGTGTGCTTTTTCCGCAAAAAGGAAAAAATGCCCTTTTGGTTAGTGTGGGCTATCATCATCAGGAGATTTCATACGAGAACTTTTCTAATCGTGGTCCCGAAAATCTGGGACAACGAACCTTTGTCAATTTCAACCGGATCAGCTTCCGTATTTCCTACCTTTTCAGATAGGTTGCCTGAAAAATCTTGTTAATTTGTTCTATTCTCCTCAACGAAGCGGAATGGCTTGATTTTGGAAAAAAAACGGGTAAGATTTACAGATCGAGTTTCATCTGTATTGCTTGTACCTGACGTTGGAGATGCTTCACGGTTTCGGCAAGGGTATCGCGCTCGCGGTTGGGTTCGGGCATTTCCGAACTGATATAGTGCACAAACCTCCATACTTCCATGATTTCGGCAACAGGAATTTTGTAAGGTTCATAAAGCGGGTTGAGGGAGTGAAGTTTGAGAACGCCCTCTTCATTGAGTCTATTTTCCACGATTTTGAATACAATACCTTCGTCGCGGGTGAGGATGATATAGGGCTGATGGTTGCGGATGAAATTCCAGTCGGTAACATATTCGCCCGTCACAAACGATTTGTCAGGGATGGGAAGCATGGAGTCGCCGCTGATCTGGAAAGTGCGGTATTTTTTGCTATTCGATAAAAACGGCAGGTTAAACGTTGGGAGAATCCGTATGTATTCGGGGTCGGCAAAACCTGTGGTGTAACCTGCTTTGGCTTTCTCTTCGATCAGTTCGATGTTTTCGTTGTTTTTGCTGTCAACGGTGGTGGTGAGCACACGCAGACTGCTGCCGCGGATATAGACATCGTGACCGCGTTCGAGCTGGCTTAGCTGAATTTCGCTCAAGGCCGAAAGATCAACCGTGATCAATGTGTCAATGGCAATGTTGAAGTATTTGGAGAAACTCACAAGCGCCTCGATGCCCGGCTGAGCCACTTGATTTTCGTATCCGCTCAGTGTGGAGCGCTTCATGTTGAGCGCAAAGGCAATGTCGTCCTGTGTGCGGCCACGCCTTTTCCTGAGAAACCTGATGTTGTTGCTGAAATGGGTCATAAACTGCTTGCGGTTTGCTGCCACAGGGTTGTGCTATGGCGATATCTTTTATAAGAAAAAACTTGCGTTTATTTTTAAAATGATTAAATTAACGGCGTGAAAAATGATTAAAAACACGTCAAAGATACAACATTACAATGAAATGTCAAGTGTTTAATCATTTATTTTGGTTGAGCTAATCAATATAAGGTGTTTGGCGATGGATGAGCAGACAGACAGAAGGACGATTGTACACATGGATCTCGACACTTTTTTTGTGTCGGTTGAACGTCTGATCAACCCATTGCTAGTCGGTCGTCCGGTGATTATCGGCGGGATGTCGGATCGCGGGGTTGTGGCAGGTTGCAGCTACGAGGCACGTCGTTTTGGTGTTCATTCGGCCATGCCGATGCGGATGGCCAAGCAGCTATGCAGTCAGGCAGTATTTATCCGTGGCGATATGGAACTTTATAGCCGTTATTCGCGTTTGGTGACGGAGATCATTGCCGCGAGTGCACCTCTGTATGAAAAGGCTTCCATTGACGAACATTACCTCGACCTGACGGGGATGGATCGTTTTTTTGGTTGCTACAAATGGACGCACGAATTGCGCGAACAGATTATACGGCATACGGGGCTGCCCATTTCGTTTGGTCTGTCGGCCAACAAAACAGTATCTAAGATTGCCACAGGTCAGGCTAAACCCAATGGGGAGCTGCAGATTGTGCCTTCGGGAATAAACCGTTTTCTCGATCCTTTGTCTATCCGCAAAATCCCGATGGTGGGCGATGTCGGATACCGCCTCTTACGTTCGATGGGTGTGGCCACCATTGGAACACTCCGCCAAGTGCCACCCGTGATGATGGAGCAGGTGATGGGTAAAAACGGCCTGATCATCTGGCGCAAGGCCAATGGTATAGACCCTACGCCGGTGCAGCCTTATGCCGAACAGAAATCGTTGAGTACAGAGCATACGTTTGAACAAGATACTACTGACGTGTTGATGCTGAGACAGATGCTATCGGCCATGGTGGAAAAACTGGCTTTCGAGATGCGGACAAAGGAGAAACTAGCGGGTTGTATAACGGTGAAAATACGCTATGCCAACTTTGATACTCACAGCCAGCAGAAACGCATTGCTTTTACTGCCTTCGACCATGTGCTGCTGAGTACGGCTCTTGAACTTTTCAATAAATTGTATCAGCGGCGAATGCTCATCCGACTGATTGGGGTGCGTTTGAGCGATTTGGTGGGAGGCTCGCAACAACTCGACATCTTTGATGAAACGCCACAAATGGCTGGCCTTTATCAGGCAATGGATCGCATCCGGCTACGGTTTGGCCCGGAAGCTATTGGCCGTGCAGCCGGAATGGAGATGTTGAAAACCGCAAGAAATGAACCCGAAAAAATGGAATAGAATGTTGTACGACAATAACTTTCTGAGAAAGGAGTTTGCGGCCATCTTAAATTGCCTTTATTGGGAAGAGGCCATTGACAACTTGCCAGTTGAACTTCTTGAGTTTGAATACGCTAAACTCTGCCAGGAGTGGGGAATTGGGCAAAATGAGCAGGCCATATAATAGTTAGCGATAAAGGATAACTCCAAAACCAAACTCAATGATGTCGCTAACAGGAATAGACGAGTTGCCCAGCTTGCTGGCAAGATAAAGACCCCGGCTGCCAAACCTGAAATACAGCGAAGCACCAGAAGCGTACGATCTGCTTTTGAGTAATCCCGTTTTGATCTCGCCACCGAGAAAAGCTCCGGCATTTCGACCAGGCGACCACCAATAATAGTCCTTTGGATAATGCGATGGCAACCTGATCCAGTATTCATTGCCAAAAGTATGATGAAAAAACACCCCGAAATTGAGCGGAAAAACCTCGATACCATCCCAGGCAGGTATCCTAAAAGGCTTCACAAAAAGTTGTATGCTAAGGCTATGAAGGTCGTCAACCGAAACAAAGCTTGGGACATAACCGTAGAAATAGGAAATGTCGAGTTTTTCATTGAAAAAGGTGTAGCCGGCTCCAATTGAAATAAATCCGATTCCACCGGCAAACTGGAGCTTCACATTGTCCGGAACAAATTTCATGTATGTTGGTTCCGGCTGGTGCTCCTGAACTTGCCCGACAACAAAAACCGGTTGAAAGGTTGATAGCAAACAAATTAGAACTGCCAGTTTAAAAACGTCTGGTTTCAATGCGGTAATCGTTGTTGAATATTTTAATTACATTGTATTTTCGGTGCTCCACCCCATAAACGTTGATAAGAGGAGGAGAGGCAGTGTCGGGGAAGATAACTTCGTGATGATGAAGATGACCGTGAACAGAAAACATCACATGGCTGTAGTGCGAAAGACGGTCGTAAAATGGCCTTGCCAAAGGGGGGTCAAAATCATTGTCGTATGGAGGAACGTGAAAAACTATTATTGCCGTTTTGAAGTCCGATTGAGGCTTCAGTTCGTTGTCCAACCAATTGATGTCCGGCACTTTGCCATTAAATTTGAATTCGCGGCTGTTAGTGTTGATGAAAATGAACTTCGTACTGTCGAAAATGAAACTAAAATTCAATTGCCCAAACATTTCTTCATAGGCTCTCAGACCATTGCCAACCAAATCGTGATTTCCGATGACAACGAAATAGGGGGCATGAAGTTTTCTAAGCAATGAGTGCCCCCATTCATATTGTTTGGGTAGGCCAAAATCGGCAATATCCCCCACATGAATCACAAAATCAATGCTGCTGTCGGCATTGACGCTCTTTGTAAAATCATCTAAGTCGTCATAAAAACGATGGGTGTCGCCAGTAAAAGCAATAGTAATGGTGTCGTTGGTTTTGGTTGCGCCAAGCCGAATCAGATTTTTGGCATGAATATTTTTATCTTCCTCGCCGAAATGTATTGCATAAGGTGAATAATCAAAAGTCTCCCTACACGAAAACAACGATAGACAAATGATTATGACAGCAATTTTGTATTTTGTGTCTGAAAAGCGAAAGTGCATAGTGGATCAGCGGTGTATTTTTTTGAGGCGTTGTGCGCCTACCCATTCATCATAAAGGCTGCCCCAGCCTTCGTAATTCACTTTGTATTTTTCGTCTTTGATTTCCAGAATAGTGCCTTTGTACCAACCGCCCGACCAGTTAATTTCAACCTTTTCGTTGACGACATAGTGGGCAATGGCAGGGCTTGCAGGTTGAAACTCAGGCTTGGGAGACTTGTTATTTTTCGGAATATTTTCGGCATTTTTTTCTTCTTTGTTTTTGCCTATTCGGCTGGCTGTGGCAGCATGACCGCCCGATTCGCCAAACATCAGAATCAACTGGTCAGTGTCTTTTTTGTACCACATATCATACTGATTGTTGCGGCTGTCAAAAATCTGATAATATGTTTTTTCAGGGTCGGCATACCAAGGTTCTGTCTTTCGGAGCTTCCCCTTTTGCTCGCCCCACTGATAGCTGCCGTCCGCTTGAATCGTGAGTGCATTCATGGCTGCGCCGGATGTATAATGCCGATAGACATCATTTTCTGTCGCAACATAACCCACGGTGCCGGAAATCCAGACCTCCCAGCTTCCTGTAATTTCTTTTTCCGGAGGAGCTGTTGCGTCATTATTTTGGGGATGAGCTTTCGGAGAAAAGCCCACGCATACGAAAAGAAAGACTGCGAATGTTTTCATTGTTTTGTTTTTTTTCTGCCAAAGATAAAGCGAAAGAACAGAAATTATCCTCATTATGAATTATTTAACTGTTTTTCGTAAAAAGATAATCCGATGCAATGGAGGGTAACTTTGTGTCAACTAGCGGATACAAAAAAGAAAAAACCCGTCGGCAGGAAGTGTTGAGATTCCTTTTGGCGGGGAAAATATTTTTCATTGATGAAAAAGTCGGGGTGACTGGATTCGAACCAGCGGCCTCTTCGTCCCGAACGAAGCGCGCTACCGGGCTGCGCTACACCCCGAAATCCTTGCTTTGGAGTGCAAGGACGTTTTTCGGACTGCAAAAATACGATTCTTTGTTGAAAGTGCAATTCAATTTTTAATCAGAATTATTCCTTTTCGCGGGAAAGAGGTTCGGGTTTGGGGAGCTTTCCCTGAACGATGAGGTGTTGTTGTACGGTTTTAATTTCGTTAAAAAGAAAATCGGGACCCAGAACTTCGATGGCAGGTCCAATGCGTGGGTCGCCGGTATCATTAAAATATTCAGTTATCGTCTCCGTTTTCTCTTTGCCAATTAGGGCTTCGGGGTGAACTAAGCCCTGCGCCACATATTGAATCAGGTGCTGGAAAATGGTGCCTTGCACCAATCCACGGTCAATAGCTATTTCCGAAATGGTTTTGCCATGCTTAAAAAGCTCATAACTGAGTTCGTGGCTCAGCGTCTTTAATTTTGTCTTCGCCTCAACTTTGGATAGTGTTGATTGGGGATTTTTTTCTTCTCCTTTTGGCAAAAAAGCACTTTCCAGAATTTTCAGAATTTCATCGCCGAAGCGTTTCGCTTTCTGCTTACCAAACCCCTTGATTTCCATCAGTTGATGGATGTTGGAGGGCATTTTGGTTGCAATCTCCCTCAAGGTTTTAACGGGTAGTATTCTGTGTGGTTCGGTGGCTTCTTCCTGTGCAAGTTGGTTGCGCCAGTCGCGAAGATATTTGTAGATATTTTCTTTCGTTTTTTTCTCCGATGGAACTGGCGTTTTTAGCCGTTTTTCTTTTCCCGATGCGGCTGCCAACGCTCTTGCTGATAGATGCCCCGAAATAGTGAACCCGTTTTTGCTCTTTCTAAGACAGGCAATGGCAATTTCCAAATCATTGACCAAAAAAGTCATGCTATCCTGAAAAAGTTTTCTGATTGCTTTGTTATCGGTATCAGCCTCAATGTCAAGATCAATAATTGTTTTTTCCAGGAGTGGCAGAAAATACTCTATAGCTTCCTTTCTTC
>JBDHYV010000147.1:0-6732 GCA_039811545.1 Bacteroidales bacterium
GAGTCCGGTTTCGGGCACGGCATCGGCCACTATAAAATCCAGTCCGGCTTCTTCGAGCTCGTGGAGAAAAACGAACAAGTTTCCGGCAGCTTCCTCTAAATTCCCGTTATCAGAAAGAAAGCGTACACTGTGATAACCTTTTATTTCTGATGGCCTCAGACCAATGAACGCGGCATTTGATGTGTCGCGTGGAACAGGATGCTGTCCGACGATGTAGAGTTTTGTTTCAGGACTGTAATGCGAAAGCATGAGGCCGGGGGAAGCGTCGGGCAGAATGTGGGCTGGCGTAAGCACCGAAGGTGGGATCACTTCTGAAAGCATCGAAGCAGTTATAGCACCGTGACGAAGAATCCGGAAACCATCGGCTTCGAGCCTCACCACACTCGATTCCAGCCCGATAGCACAGGGGCCTCCATCTATGATAAGTTCCAGATCGGGAAGCTGTTTCTCAACATGCTGCGCACGTGTCGGACTAAGTCGCCCAAACCGGTTGGCACTGGGTGCAGCCAATGGAAAACCGGCAGCTTCGATGAGTTGTAAAGCTGTTTCGTTGGCGGGCATACGGACAGCAACGTCAGGAAGTCCGGAAGTCACAATATTGGGAACAATATCGCTTTTGGGCAGCACAAGGGTGAGCGGCCCGGGCCAGAAATGCTGTGTTAAACTGCGAATACGCTCGTCACGGCTGGTTACAAGTTCCCAAAGCTGGCTTAAACTTGAGATATGCACAATCAGAGGGTCGAACGATGGCCGTTGTTTCATGGCAAAGATACTAGCCACCGCTTTGGAATCCAATGCGTTGGCTCCCAAACCATAAACCGTTTCTGTTGGGAAAGCCACCAAACGACCCTGCTTTAAATGGAGGGCGGCTTGTGCAATGGAATCACGAGTAGCTTTGATAATCATGTACTTGCTCCTTACAATATAACGTCCGGATTTAAAAGTTGATTTTCTGTCCTGAAGCCGGCAAACGCAAAGCCAAAGGGAATACAAAACGCAAAAATAGTGTAAAAACAGGAATATAAATCGGCCATTGAACTTTGAACATTCGGATGACTACTTCATCAACACAGGGTGTTTATAAAACTTGCAGGTGAAGTAGGTCGGTATTTTTTTGCTTCTTTATCATTCACCAGTTTTCATGTACTTTTGCATTGAAATTTAGAGAACCAAAAAATCTATCAATCTCTGAATTTTGATGTTGATGTATGGCGATTATAACACTAACGAGCGATTGGGGCACTTCTGACTATTATCTTGCGGCAGTAAAGGGAGCTATTTTAAGCCAGCTTCCCGATGCCGTGATTGTTGATATTTCACACCATATTAATCAGTTCGACCTCGAAAGTGCAGCATTTACGGTACGAAATTGTTTTCGGAGTTTTCCGCCGGGCACTATTCATATCTTAGCTGTTAACACCGAAGAGTCAGTGCATCAACCACATATTGTGGTTCGTAGCGGTGTTCATTACCTTATTGGTGCCGACAATGGCATCTTTAACATGGTGTTAGGCGAGGCTGTTGACGAGGTGTATGAATTGGATATTATTCAGGATTCGGGGTATTTCACCTTCAGCACACGCGACCGTTTTGTAAAGGCCGCCGTCAGAATAGCACGTGGATTGCCCTTGTCCGAACTTGGCGACCGACGGGAGGGGATTACAAAACGAATGCTTCTTTCGCCAGCCTACACCAGCGACAATATCACCGGAATAGTGGTTCATGTGGATGCTTACGAGAACGCCATTACCAATATTTCGCAGGAGCTTTTTCGCCAGATTGGTCGAAAGCGTCCATTCGAGATACGGTTTTCGGGTTATACCCTCACGAAGATTCACCTAGGCTATATGGACGAAAGTATTGCCAATCTTGTCGCGTTATTTGGTACGCACGGAATGCTCGAAATAGCATTAAATCAGGGCAAGGCGGCTTCCCTTTGTGGCCTGTGGCGCAACACACAGGTGAGGGTGGAGTTTTTTAACGACCTTCGTCACTAAAATGGAATCCTTTCATCAGAATCTGTTTTTTCAACAGGATGTTGTACAAATCCTTTTGCTGAACCAAACGTAGAGAAGCCATACTGCGAAACCGAGGGTGCCTCCGAAGAGGGCTCCTGCCAAGATGTCGCCGGGATAATGAACGCCAAGATAGATGCGGCTGTAGGAAACAATGCCGGCCCAAACCCACAACCATCCCACAGCCCGGTAATACGGACGGAGTGCCATAAAAAGGAATGTCGCAACGCCAAAGCTGTTGGCTGCATGGGAAGAAATGAAGCCATAACGGCCGCCACATTTCCCGTTGATGAGATGAATAAAAGGTTGCAAATCAAGCTCATGGCATGGCCTTGGACGCGTGAAAACTTCTTTGAAAAGTCGTACGGACAATTGGTCGGACAGGGCAATTAGCAGGGATAGAAAAAAAAGCAGTCGAACACTTTCCCATTTGTAATGGCGGACTACGAGAAATAATAATACGAGATAGAGAGGAAGCCACTCCAATTTGCCTGACACGTGAACCATTACCGGATCGAGCCAGGGATGGTGAAGGTCGTTTAACCACAGAAACAGTGCTTTGTCAAGCCGGAGAAGACTTTCCATATTTAGGGTATTTCGCCTGCCCCCAACAAGGCTTTCTTCATGTCGTAGTATTCTTGATTGTATGGGTCGCGGTGGATGAGGATGTCTAAGGTCTGTAGTGCCTTTTTTGTTTTGCCTTTGCTTTGATACTTTTTGTATTGTTCCAAATAATAGGCATCGTCGCGGCATGGGAGGCCCTGACTTTTCCCTTCAACCACCATCAGCCCACTGGCACGGGTTTCCACATTTTCAATCGAAAATAGAATAGGAATCTCAAAACGTGTATAGCGGTTGTCGTTACAGCTATTCCAATTGCCTTCGGTGGATTTATAAAAAGCCTGAAGTTGTTCGTTAAGGCCGTAGTACATTGGGTTTCTCATTCTCATTTCGCTCATCTTGTTGTCGCAATCCACTGTAAACGAGAGGATAACCGTACCCATCACGCAATGGGTGAGGGCTTCTTGGCTGTAGCTTACTTTTTGCAGGAGCAACCTTTCAAATTCGCCCGATCCACCTCTGAAACGATAATCAAGGAGTTGGCGGATAGTTTTATTGCGTTCGATGCTGAGGTCGGGCGTAGCCGTGTCGGATTGGGAGAATGCAAAACAAGAAATTGATGTTGCTACTATCACCACTACTGCTTTAACAAAATACTTCATTTTCAAAATGATACTTTGCATACTGATAGAGATTATCTTTCTGGTACTCCGTTTGTTTGATTCAGGTTCGCCCATATCATCTCTTTGAGTTCCTTAATTCCGTGCCCGGTAATGGCACTTATCAGCACATATTGAAGTTCGGGCAGATGTGTTTTGATGCCTGCCCACAGTTCATCGTCAATAAGATCAGATTTTGTGATGGCCAGCAGACGGGTTTTGTCGGTCAACTCAGGATTATAGGCTTGCAATTCGTTGAGTAGTATGCGGTAATCGCGCGCTATATCATCGCTGTCGGCTGGAATCATAAACAATAGCACTGAGTTCCGTTCGATATGGCGCAGAAACCTGAGTCCTAATCCTTTGCCTTCGGAGGCTCCCTCGATGATACCCGGAATGTCGGCCATGATGAAGCTTTGGTTGTCGTAATAGCTGACGATGCCTAAGTTAGGTGTCAGGGTAGTAAAAGGATAATCGCCAATTTCGGGTTTTGCAGCCGACACCACAGATAAAAGTGTTGATTTTCCAGCATTTGGGAACCCAACTAATCCCACATCGGCCAGAATTTTCAGTTCGATGATGATTTCGGCTTCTGTTTCGGGTTCACCCGGCTGTGCATAGCGTGGTGCCTGATTGGTCGGCGATTTAAAATGTACATTTCCAAGTCCGCCTCTTCCACCTTTAAGCAGGACGGCCGTTTGTCCGTCTTCGGTGATCTCGGCCAGATGCTGGCCCGTCAGGCCATCACGTGCAATAGTGCCTAAAGGTACGTCGAAGACAATGTCGCCTCCATTGGCTCCAGTACTTTGTTGTTTGCCTCCCGATTCGCCATTTTCAGCAAAAAGATGTTTGGTATAACGCAGATGAAGCAGCGTCCACATCTGTGCGTTGCCTCTCATAATAACGTGGCCGCCACGACCACCATCGCCGCCATCGGGACCGCCTTTTGGCACAAATTTCTCGCGCCTGAAATGAGCCGAACCCGATCCGCCTTTGCCTGAACGACAAAAGACACGGATCTGGTCAACAAAATTTGAACTTGCCATAATGCCTTGATAGGCTGCAAAAATACAAAAAAGGAAGCGTGATCAACGTTCTCTTTCGGTGCCGATTAGCTTTTGCTTACCCGGATCTCGCGAATACCTTTTTTAATGGCATCCTGAAGCCGGAGGTTGACCTCTTCTTTTGACCCTTCGCCATCAACTTCAAAGAATACACTTTGTTTTTTGTAGTATTCGATGACGGGTTTTGTCTTTTTTTCGTATTCTTCTAACCTATTGAGAATGAGGTCTGTTGTGGCGTCATAAGGTCTTGCTCTTTCGGTTTGTGCCCGATGATGCAGCCGTTTGATAGAGTCGAGGGTTGAAAGGCGAAGGTTGAGCATCAAACTTACTTTTGAATTGATGCGACGCAATAAGCCATCGAGTATATAGGCTTGTACGATGGTTCTTGGAAAACCTTTGAAAATAAAACCCGAGGCCGAGCCGTTGCGTTCCAGCTCTCGTTCAATAAGCTTGATGGCAATCTCATCGGGAGCAATCTCACCTCGTTCAAGGTAGGGTTTGGCCGCCATACCTAACTCTGTTCCGTTGGCGATCTCTTTGCGCAGGAGTTTTCCGGTCGAGATATAAACAAGGTTGTTGTTTTGCGCAAGCAACTCGCCTTGTGTTCCTTTGCCGGAGCCCGGCTTGCCTAAAAGTACCACGTTGAAATAGTCATGGCGCATAGTGTTGTCAATGGTATTGCAGAGGTTGGCAAAAATTTCTTCCACATTGCCAACACCATTGATGCCGTAGAAGTTTCCCTTTTTCTTGTAGAAATCCATCACAGGCTTAGTTTTATTCTCATATTCCTGTAATCTGACGTTGATGACTTCGAGGTTGTCGTCGGCACGCCCGCTTGTTTTGGATCTTTCGAGCATCCTGTCAATGAGCTCTTCGGTGGGCACTTCGAGGCTGAGCATACAGGTGAGGCTGCTGTTGAGTTTGAGCAAAAGACCTTCCAAGATGTAAGCTTGCACAACGGTTCTTGGAAAACCATCGAAGAGTATGCCACGCGAATCGAGGTTCATAATCACTTTTTTTTCGATGATTTGAACGATGATCTCATCGGGAACCAAGCCGCCACGGTCAATAATGTTTTTTGCCGATTTGCCCAGTGGGGTTTGGTTGGCAATTTCCTCACGCAGGATATCTCCGGTTGAGATATACGTGAGGTTGTATTTTTCGAGCAAAAGCTTCGATTGTGTGCCTTTTCCCGCACCGGGAGGGCCGAATAACGCAATGTTCAACATGGTTTGGAATGTTGGTTAATCAGAAACTATTTTATAGATATCGGGGAGGTTTCTTGCGCGCTCGTTATAGTCGAGGCCATACCCGATAATGAAATCGTTCGGAATTTCAAGACCCACGTAATCAATAGGATAGTTATACTTAAAAGCATGTGGTTTGAAAAGCAGGGTGGCAATTTTAACATCGGCGGCTTCGAGTTTCATGAGTTTGTCCATGGTGTAAAGCATGGTCATGCCCGAGTCAACAATGTCCTCAACCAACACGATGTGCCGCCCTGTTACGGAGTGGTCGAGGCCTATGAGCTCCCTCACAACGGCTGTGGACTTGGTTCCATGATATGATGATAGTTTGACGAACGATATTTCGCAGTCTATCTCCACGTTTTTGAACAGCTCGGCGGCAAACATAAAGGCACCGTTGAGGACAATGAGAAAGAGAGGGTTTTTGCCGGCATAGTCGCGGTTGATATTTTCGGCAACTTTTTTAATGGCTCTTTCAATTTGATCCTGAGGAATATAGATTTCAAACTCCTTGTCGTGAATGGTGATTCTACTCATAGAAATCGGAATGGTGTTTTTATAAAAGATACTGTTAAGAGCTTACAAATATAGGCTTTCCTATGAAATTGGCAGACAAATGGAGAAAAATGAGATGATTTTATTCTTTTCTGATGATGCTCAGGCCATCTCGAAGCGGCAAAATGACTTGGCTCACGAGTGTATCTTCGGCTACTATGCGGCTAAAATCGCGAATGGCGCGGGTTTCGGCGTCGTTTTGCGTTGGGTCAATCACTTTCCCGTTCCACAACACATTGTCAACCAGTAGAAAGCCGCCTTGTTGCAATTTGTTGCGAAGCAAAGGGTAATATGCAGGATAATTCACCTTGTCGGCATCCAGAAAGATAAGGTCGAACGAGCCATCGAGTGTTGGCAAGACTTCCAAAGCCTTTCCAATGATGAGTTGCACCCGATTTTCTTCGCCAGCCATGCGAAGGTGGCGGCGGATGGTGCTTTCGAGCTCCTCATCAGCTTCAATAGTCAGCAACACGCCTTTCGGGTCGAGGCCCTTGAGCAGGCAGAGCGTCGAATATGCTGTGAAAGTGCCAACCTCAAGGATGCGTTGTGGCCTGAGCATCAAGCTGATCATCTCTAAAAATTTCCCCTGAACAGGCCCCGAGAGCTGACGAGGATAGATGGTCGTCAGATG
>JBDHYV010000148.1:0-6721 GCA_039811545.1 Bacteroidales bacterium
CGATCACGGCAAATTTTCGGTCTTTCACGGCTAAATAAAACAGCACCCCGTTGCGTGCAGCGGTTTTTTTCATGCCCAACTCTTCGAAAAGAAATGCTGCCCTGTCGAGCACTTCAGCGGCACAGTGGTTTTCGAGATGAACACGCAACTCGCCCGAGCTATTTTGTTCGGCCTGAATGATAGCATTTTTGATGTCGTCCTTCTCTGCAGCGGAGAAAAAATTCCGGGCATCTGGCATAGGTCGCAGAGATTAGAATTCAACTTTCGGAGCTGTTTCGGAACCCGCTGCAGCTTCAAAATAGGGCTTGGTTGTGAAGCCAAACATGCCTGAAAAGATATTCTGTGGGAAGGATTTGATATAAGTGTTGTAAACCCTGGTGGTTTCGTTAAACTTCTGGCGTTCGACGGTAATTCGATTTTCGGTGCCTTCGAGCTGTGCCTGGAGTTCGAGGAAGTTTTGGTTGGCCTTGAGTTCGGGGTATCTTTCCACAACCACCATCAGGCGCGACAAGGCACTACTCAGGCCATCCTGCGCCTGTTGAAAAGCTTTCATATTGGCTTCGGTGAGGTTTTCGGCATTCAGGTTGATGGAGCTGGCTTTGGAGCGTGCTTCGATGACGTCGGTCAGCACGTCCTTTTCGTGAGCGGCATAGCCTTTCACGGTGTTCACTAAATTTGGGATAAGATCGGCCCGGCGTTGATACACGTTTTCGACCTGAGCCCACTGCGAATCAACCTGTTCACCATTCTGAACCATCGTATTAAAGGTGGTTTTAAACCATCCGTAAACAAGCAGTGCCACAAGGGCAAGAACAATAATGACAATGAGAGATTTTTTCATGATAGGGTATTGTGTAGGTTGTGATTATTTATCACAAAAATAAGCATTTTTTAAAAAAGGGGATAAAAATCAAATAAAATGGTTTTTATCCCCTTTCGATTAGAGATTCTCCTGACTTCGCCGGACAAACTCATTCAGGTCTTTGCCTTTCAGCAGATTTTTCGATAAGCGTGCCAGATCGTACAATTGCCGGATGGTCTGCTCACGAGTTTCGTCGTCTTTATTTGAAAGCGAGGATACCGCTGGATGGTTTGTATTGACAATCAAGGTGTAATGATCGGGAAATTCGCCAAATCCCATCATTCCCCCTCCACCAACAGCACTCATGTCTTTCATTCGGCGCATAAACTCATTTTGGGTGATCAGCACGGGCGAATCGCTCTCGCTCAGCGGCTCGGCTTTCAATTCAAAGGTTTTTGTGTCCACCACTTTTTCGAAACTTTCGATAATTTGTTTCTTCTCATCTTCCGAGAGTTTGGATGGAGCATCGGAATCGTCTTTACGGATAAGCTTTTCGGCCGTTTCGGCATCTACCCGCACGAAAGACGAATCGTTCAGTTTTTGTTCGAGGGTATTGACAAAATGAGCATCGAGCACACCATCCAAAAGCAACACATCGTAGCCTTTTGCTTTTGCAGATTCAATATAACCGTATTGTTCATCGGCTTGTGTGGCATAAACATACACCACCCGTTTATCCTTATCTTTTTGCAGGCTTTCGATATGTTTACGATATTCTTCGAGTGTAAAATATTTATTTTCAACATTTTTTAATAGCACAAACTTCTCGGCTCTTTCATAAAATTTGGGTTCGGAGATCATGCCATACTGGATGAAGATTTTGATGTCGTCCCATTTTTTCTCGAAAGATTCGCGTTCCTTTTTAAACAGTTCTTCGAGTTTATCGGCTACTTTTTTGGTGATATGGCCTGAAATTTTGCGCACATTGTTGTCGTTTTGCAGGAACGAACGGCTGACGTTCAGGGGAATATCGGGCGAGTCAATCACGCCGTGAAGTAGGGTCAGGAAGTCGGGCACGATACCTTCGACCGAATCGGTTACAAACACCTGATTGGAATAAAGCTGAATCTTATTGCGTTGAAGTTCATAGTTTTGCTTCACTTTTGGAAAATACAAAATACCCGTAAGGTTGAACGGATAATCCACGTTGAGGTGGATGTTAAACAAAGGTTCATCGAAGCTCAGCGGATAAAGTTCACGGTAAAAGTTTTTGTAATCCTCGTCGTTGCTATCCGAAGGAGCCTTTTTCCATAAGGGTTCGGTATTGTTGATGATCCAAGGTTTTTCGATGGTGCGTGTTTTTGGATTTCCATCCTTATCTGTTTCTCCTTCAATGGGTTCTTCTTCCTTTTTCACGCCAAACTGAATGGGTACAGGCAAAAACTTACAGTATTTATTGAGTAGTTCGCGCACCCTGTATTCTTCGAGAAACTCTTCATTTTCCTTGTCAATATGTAGCACAATGTCGGTTCCGCGTTCTTTTTTGTCGGTTTCCGAAAGGGTATATTCGGGGCTTCCGTCGCACTCCCACTTCACGGCCTTGGTGCTACCGCCTTTTTTGTATGTCTTGGTAAAGATTTCAACTTTTTTCGACACCATAAACGAGGAGTAAAAGCCTAGGCCAAAATGCCCTATGATAGCATTAGCTTCGGCTTCGGACTTAGTTTTAAACTTTTTGACAAACTCTTCGGCGCTCGAAAAAGCGATCTGGTTGATGTATTTTTCTACCTCTTCCTGCGTCATTCCAATCCCGTGGTCGCGAATGGTGAGGGTCTTTTTCTTTTTGTCGGCTTCGACCACAATCGTCAGATCGCCCAGCTCGTCTTTATATTGCCCCACCGAAGCCAAAGTTTTCAGTTTCTGCGTGGCATCCACGGCATTGCTCACTAACTCGCGGAGGAAAATTTCATGGTCGGAATAAAGAAATTTTTTAATCACCGGGAAAATATTCTCGGTCTTCACGTCAATGGTTCCTTTTTGCATGGTCATAGAATTTTCGATTATTCATCAAGGCAGATCAAAGGCTGTGCCAAGGCTACCAACTGACATTTTGGCCATCCCCATTTGCTTTATTTTTCGAAAAACACGACCCGGCAACTGTTCAAGAATACGTAATTTAGCCGCCAAATTGACAATCTCATGGCTCCACATCCACTTGATGCGCTACTTGATTTGCTTCAGGCTTCCATCGAAAACAGCAAGATGATTAAACTCACCCTTAGCAAAACGCGAAAGAAAAACAGCGAACCAAAAAGGGTAACCATCAAGCCGGTGGCACTCAAAAGCGGGTTGCGATATTCATTTTTATATAGCTACAACACCCGCGATGAAATCAAAAACTTCAGCATAGGGGAAACACCGGCTCAGGTCAAAGATTTATTGGAAACCCACTTTCTTGAGGCCAACCTATTCACCCTCAGTGAACAACATAACCTGATACTCAACAATAAAGGCAACGGGCGCCTGTTAAGCAAGGCAATAACAGTAGCTCCTGAGCTCAATCTCTTGCACGACCGGCCAAAAACCCGGCTTCTCGACAGCCGGAGTACTCACTGGCATCTACTCGGAATGACCGACAGCAAAGGGCAAGTGCTTGCTTCGATGCAACACAAATTTCGGCAAATCAACAAGTATATTGAGATTTTGGACAGTCTGCTCTCGCCCTGGCTCAATGAAGGACGGGTGCGTGTAGTGGATATGGGTGCCGGAAAAGGATATCTGACATTTGCCCTTTACGAGCATTTGCGTCACAACACCACGCTTCAGGTTGAAGTAACGGGTGTGGAGCTACGACCTGAGCTTGTTGCAAAAACCAACGCCATCGCCCAAAGTGCAGGTCTCAGTGGGCTGTCATTCGTCGAAGGAAGCATCAGCAATTTCCCACTCCACAACGTGGATGTGCTGATTGCCCTGCATGCCTGCGACACCGCTACCGACGACGCCATCGCTGCCAGAATCGCTGCCGGTGCCCGGCTCATCGTGTGCGCCCCCTGCTGCCATAAACAAGTTCGGAAAGAAATGAAGGCTACAGCCGCACAATTGCCTATGCTGCAATACGGAATCCTGTTTGAACGTCAGGCCGAAATCCTGACCGATACATTGCGTGCGTTAATCATGGAAAAATATGGATATAAAACACATATTCAGGAGTTTATAGAAGCAGAGCACACCCCAAAAAACGTCCTTCTTTCAGGTTTTCGACTTGATAACCCGCCTCCGGCTGCCGAAGCCAAACAAAAAATCGAACGCTTAAAAAGAGACTTTGGTATTCGCCAACATTTTCTCGAAGTCGCACTTGATCAGCGGAAGCTATAAATTGTCCGCCAATGAAGCATTATCCAAAACCGGATTAAATTACTGATTTTCTCCATTAAAATGCACCATGACATCAAGACCACTGATGAAAAAATGAAGCCAAAAAACCAAAATAAAATTGTAGCCCTATCATTCTTCACTTTAACATTATTGTTTATCGTGGTGTCTATGACAAATCAGGATTTCTTTAATTGGGTTTTCGAAAGACACCATAATCAATGGAGTTGGTATTTAAGACCGATTTTTCTAATTCCATTTTGTTATTTCGCATATAAGCATAACTGGGCCGGGATTTCAATCACGATATTCTTACTTTTTACGAGTATGTTTTGGTTTAGCAAACCGGAATTTGTCAATATGAACGTGACGACTTTTTTGCAGTTTGAAAAAGAATGGCTTTATGGTGAATGGGATCTAAAAAAAACAATGTTAGTTTTCACAATTCCAATATCGTTTTTTTTTCTGGGACTTTCTTTTTGGAATCGCAATTTTCTTTCGGGCCTTGTTGTGGTTGTTCTCATAGCATTTGGAAAAATAATTTGGAGCCTCCATAACGCTGGGGAATCTGGAAAATCCATCCTTTTTCCTGCTGTTTCTGGTCTGATTTTATATATTATTTTGCTGTTTTTTGGGTTTAAAAGAAAGTTTGAAAGACTGAAATGATCATTACCGGAACCCTCATCAATGTAATGGCAGTCGCTGTAGGAAGCAGCTTGGGTATTGCATTGCACAGCCGGCTTCCACAGCGGGCTGTAGAAACCTTGTTTCAAGCCAATGGGTTGTTTACTATTGCCTTAGGTGTTTCGATGGCACTGAAGGCCGACGAATGGATTATTGTAATTGTGAGCCTGTTGCTTGGGTCGGTAGCCGGCGAGCTACTTCATTTGGAACTGTTATTTAACGAAAAAGCCACCCTTTTGGGCAGCCGACTGAAGATAGGCAACCAAGGTTTCACCGAAGGGATGCTAACGGCCTTTCTGCTCTTTTGCATGGGTTCGATGACCATCCTCGGTGCTATCGAGGAAGGAATGAGCGGCCGGGCCGAACTCCTCTACATCAAATCGCTTATGGACGGAATCAGCAGTGTGGCATTGGCCTCTGGTTTGGGATGGGGAGTGCTGTTCAGCATCGTCCCCCTTTTTGCGTATCAGGCCTCGCTCACACTTCTATCAGCCGGTTTAGGGCAGTTTATGCCTGAACTGATGATCAACGGCATCTCGTCAACCGGCGGTGTGATTCTCATTGGCCTTGGACTTAATCTGACTGGTATCAGCAAGTTACGTATTATCAACATGCTCCCCGCACTCATTTTTGTCATTCTCGGGAGCTATCTTTTTTTATGGATTAATCCTGCGCATTGATGGTTTTCAGCTACAATATGCTATCCTTATCCATACTGTTTTTAAATAAGCTCCATAAAGGCAAGTCAAAAAAAAATTAGCTTAACTTAGCCACATTAAAATCATTTCTACTTATACCTAAAGTTATGGAAAATATTGATTGGAAAAACCTGCCATTCGGCTATTATCCAACAGATTACAACGTTCGCTGCTACGGTCGCAACGGAAAATGGGGCGAGCTTGAAGTCAGTTCGTCAGAGTATATCAGCATTCACATGGCTGCCACCACGCTGCATTATGGTCAGGAAGCTTTTGAAGGCATGAAAGCCTTTCGGGGTGTGGATGGTAAAGTTAGGCTTTTCAGATGGCAGGACAATTCGCGCCGTCTGCGTTCGTCGGCCGACGGCATTATGATGCAGGAAGTGCCAGACGAGGTCTTTTTTGCCGCTGTTGAAAAGGCCGTTCGCCTCAACGCACGTTTTATCCCACCTTACGGGACTGGAGCCTCGCTTTATATCCGTCCGCTTCTGTTCGGTTCTGGCCCTCAGGTAGGTGTTAAACCCGCAACCGAGTATATGTTTCTCGTCTTTGTCGGACCGGTTGGCCCTTATTTTAAAGAAGGATTCCGCCCGGTTACGGTAGAATTGGTAAGAGATTACGACCGTGCAGCACCTCGTGGCACAGGCCACATCAAGGTAGGAGGAAACTATGCCGCAAGTCTGCGCCCAGCAACACGTGCCGTAAAAAACGGCTATTCCACCGTACTATTCTTAGATGCTAAGGAACAGAAATATATTGACGAAGCCGGACCGGCCAACTTTTTCGGTATTCGTAACAATACCTACATCACCCCTGAGTCACACACCATTTTGCCTTCGATTACCAATAAAAGTATCGAAACCTTAGCCAAAGACGCCGGCCTGAAAGTTGAAAGACGGCCCGTACCTGTGGAAGAACTCGAGCTGTTCGAAGAAGCCGGTGCTTGCGGAACTGCTGCCATTATCTCGCCGATAGGGAAAATTGTTGATACCGCTTTTGGCAAGGTATATGAATACGGCACTGAAGCCGGAAAGAACTCCACCATGCTTTACAAACGCCTGAAAGCCATTCAGGAAGCCGAAGTGGAAGACATCTACGGCTGGACAACAGTCATCGAAGGAATTTAATCCAATAAAAAAAGCAGCCAGAGGCTGCTTTTTTTTAT
>JBDHYV010000149.1:0-6680 GCA_039811545.1 Bacteroidales bacterium
GATTTTGTACGGCCGACTGGAATGTAAAACCTTGTTGTTCACCATTTTCGGATAAGTTGTCGCGAAGAATTATTCGCAGCGAAGCCAAAGCAGCAGCAGCCGACACTGGATGCCCGCCAAAGGTAGTGATATGTCCAAGCTCGGGATGATGGGTCAGGGCGTTCATCATTTCTTTGGATGCAACAAAAGCACCGATGGGCATTCCACCTCCCATAGCCTTGGCAATGCAAAGAATGTCGGGAGTAACGCGCTCATGTTCAAAGGCGAAGAGCTTACCGCTTCGCCCGAAACCCATCTGAATCTCATCGAAAATGAGAAGGGTTCCGGTTTCGTTGCATCGCTTGCGTAGAGCCTGCAGGAAGCCGGGTTTGGGCAGGATGATGCCAGCTTCGGCCTGCACGGGCTCCACGAGCACGGCTGCTGTTTGAAAACTGATGTGTGAAATCTGGTCGAAGTTGTTGAAATCGAGCATACGCGTGCCCGGAACTAATGGCCTGAAAGAATTTTTTAGCTTTTCATTGCCCAACAAACTCAGTGCTCCGGCAGTGCCACCGTGGTACGAGTTACGGAAATGGACAAGCTCTGGCCGGTTTGTGAGCCGTTTGGCCAATTTCAGCGCTCCTTCGATAGCTTCGCTGCCACTGTTAACAAAAAAAACACTGTCCAGTGTCGAGGGAAGATGTTCAGCCAGCAACGCTGCAAGCTGCACCTGGGGCGCATGAACATATTTGCCATACACCATCACGTGCATATAGGAGTCGAGTTGTTGACGAATTGCGTCAATAACTTCTGGATGCCGATGACCGACATTGCTTACGGCTACTCCCGAAACAAGGTCAATATGCCGATTGCCTTCAGCGTCAAAGAGATAGATGCCTTCTGCATGGACAATCTCAAGTGGATCGTCCACAACGGAGGGCAGTCCTAAATGAAGCCTGAATAATTGCCTATTTGTTAGCATTGTGCCATTTTTTTTGCAAAATTAGGTGAATCCTGCGAATTTTCAGTATTCCTCCTGAATTTGAAAATGGAGGCAAATGCTGACTTGGCGTTGATTACTGTCGGAAGATTGATGAAGCGCTTGATCTCATCCCGACAACTTATGAAAAATAAATCTCTGCTCTGGATACTTTTACCAAATTGCTGTTGGTTAATAGTTGACGATATCTAAATCGAAGGCTCCTGCAGTTACTTTTTTAACGCTTGTTGGGTCAAAAGTGCCGTTGCTTAGCATCTTAACTGCATCGAAATGGAAGCGGCCTTTAATTTTTGTATCGCTGATGGATTCGATGACCAACTCGCCAGTTTGTACATGTTCCCACTTCATAAACCATTGTTGGTAGCCTTGGCCTTCCCAGCGATTATACTCGGCACTTAGTAAATATTTCAGATTGGTAACATTGGCGGGATTAAAATTGTAAGTGCCTGTGTTCCAGCCTGAAAAATCGGATCCAAATGGAAATAAGGATAGGATGATGGCTTCTTTTTGGTCGGCTGGTTGTCCGATGATTTGAAGCATTTTGGTTGACGACACATATTTTGCCTTCGTGAGTGTGGTAGAGGTAGCCGGAAATGATTGGCCGTCAATAGTTGCGACAAACGGGCCTGAAACGGTTTCTGGGTTGTTTTTGTCCTTATTGCAGGATGTGAAAAGGGCGATTAAGACAAATGTGAGGATTGTCAATGGTTTAATCAAGTTCATAGAGTTTGGGGTTAGATGTTGAGTAAAAAAATGATTGATTATCGGCGACAAAAATACAAATATTTTTTTAGGGTAATCCAATGGTTGTTTTTTCAACCACAACGATTACGGAGGGCTTACGGCAAATTCAAAAAGGAAATTATGGAAGTTGTTCGAGTGTTTTCGTGCCAAGATAGCGATTGAATAAGAAAGAACCGCCAAAGTCCGATTTTATTGGGATATCTCCACCCGTTGCTCATCCCTGTAGGAGGGGATATGTCCGGTTGTGCGCAAATATTCGATCATGCTTTCCGCAGTTGTAGAGAAAATTCTGGTGCCAGGGTCGTTATGTTCATATACATACACGGAGGCCATATAGCTGTTCATGGCAACGGAATAAAGACGATTCAAATCCATTGGCACACCCTCATTTGTGAATAGTTCCACATCAAACAACTGGCCTTTTTGGTCTAAATGGTATCGTGTTTTCATTCCGGAGGGGATAATGGCTCCATAATCGTCAAAGCGGAAGGCGTTGGTAAGTAGAGACTTTAATTCATGTCCAGTCAAGCGATACAGAATAGTTTCGTTTCCAAAAGGATCCATCAGATATACATCTTTCACTGTAATAGACCCTTTGGGCAGATGAGCCAGCCTAACTCCTCCCGGATTGAGCAGTGCAATTTCGGTTTGAGCCGAAGCTCGGAGTGCATCAACCATCAGAAAACCAAGCTCATCGCGGTTGGAAAAATCGTCGGTTGCTATGGCAATTGGCGTATTGAGCCGAGGGTTGTCATTGAAAATTTCAACCATCTTTTGGATTTTTGGATTGATATTCCCGTTGTTACCTACAGTCAGCAAACTTGAAGTTAAGTGCCGTTTGCCATCATTTTCGATGCTCATCTTGATTAAGCTGGCATATTTCAGGCGGCTTTCGGCTTGGGTAATCAAAACCCCATTATAAAGCTGTTCGGTGTCAATCTTTGTGTGAGAATGTCCACCGATAATCAGATCTACTACGCCCTGAGGGAATTGCTGAGCTAGCTGAACATCGTTTTCATAGCCATAATGGGTCAGGTAGATCAGTACATCGCAACTGTCTTTAAGAAAGAGATATTGATTTGCTGTGGAGGTTGGGTTGGAAAACGAAAATCCGTTAACATTATCCGGATGACTGTCGGGAATACCCCGATGGTTGATTTCAACAACAGAAACAAAACCAAGTGTAAGACCGTTGGGAAGATGGACAAGCCGATATGGTTTGATTGGAAAGGCGATGGTGTCGTTTGGATGAATATTGGCGCTGATAAAACTGAAACTTGCTTTTTTCAACAACAATACCAATGCTTCGGGTTTGGTGTCGAACTCGTGATTTCCCATGGCTGATATATTGAAATTCAACTCATTCATCAGCTCAATTACTGGTGCTCCACGTTCGGGGTATTGGTCGTTTACAGGATTGCCGGTCTGATTGTCGCCTGCCGAAACCATTAACAGTTTGGGGTACAAATCTCGTAAACTATCCGCAATAAAGGCCAGCCTCGGAAAATTGTCAATATTGGCATGGATGTCGTTAACAGCCAAAATTTCAATGGTTTTTGTTTCCGACACATGGGGTATATGGCCTAGCTTGCGGGCTGTTCCACAACCATTGATTATAATTGTTAATCCGGTTAAGAGTCCAAAAAAGATAAGTCGTAAAATGTTCATTGTTCAGTATATTATTAGGAGTAAATGGGTTTTTCGTGCAAAGAACCATCATAGTTTGATAGGCTTTTACGATGGTCAACCGTCGGTGGCAAAGGTTTGTGAATAGCCATTTTATGTTATTTGAAATAAATCCGTTCAGCATCGGCAAAGCGTGCACCATCACATATTTTCAAAGTGGTTTTGTTGACTTATATATTCATGAATGTTTTCTTGAATCAGATGGAGGTGTTGTTTTGTTCATTATTCATGGAGTCGGGTAGTTTAATTCCAAATTTTTTAATCTTACGATGAAGCGACTGCCATGAAATATTAAGTTGAATGGCGGTTTTGCTTTTATTGAAATTATTGATTTTCAAGGCGTTAATAATGATGTTTTTTTCGTTGGTGTCAAGAATCGAGTTTTCTTCAGGCAGATTGGTTGAAGCGTTTGTAAGGTGATTCTGCGCTAAAGGGAAATGCTTTGGAAGAAGAATATTGTCGTTTGCAAGAATCATTGCACGTTCAACGGCGTTTCGCAGCTCACGAATATTGCCGGGGAAAGGATATTGGATAAGCGATTGGAACACTTCATCAGAAACCCGAATATTTTTCCGATTCATCCTTTGGGCAAAAATAGAGGCAAAATGATTGATTAACAGAGGGATATCCTCGGTTCGCTGACGTAGTGGTGGCAAATGAATAACGAAACTGCTCAGCCGGTGAAAAAGGTCGTAACGGAATTTTCGTTCTTCAATCATCTGATCCAGATGCTGGTTTGAGGCAGCGATGATGCGTACGTCAACATCAATGCTGTTTTTTGCTCCCACCGGTCGCACTTTTCTTTCTTCAATGGCTCGCAAAAGCTTGGCTTGCTGACCGATAGGCATGTCGCCAATTTCGTCTAAGAACAGAGTGCCTTTCGAGGCAATCTCGAAACAGCCCGGCCGGTCATCGAGTGCACCGGTGAAAGAACCTTTGAGATGGCCAAAAAACTCGCTTTCAAAAAGGCTGTCGGTTATGGCAGAACAATTCACAGAAAAAAATGTTTGATTCTGACGGCCGCTTAACAGATGGATGCCGTGGGCAACAAGTTCTTTGCCCGTACCGCTTTCGCCTGTAATCAATACACTGGTTTGATCAGAAACGGCCACAAGCTCCATAAGCCTGACAACTTCCTTGATGGCATCACTTTCTCCAATCATGGGTGCTCCGATACTTTGATTCAGCTTGTCAGCCAAAATCCTAATGGTGTTTTCTTTGTCTTTCAAACGCTGGTTCAGTGCAATAAACTTCCGTGTACGTTCAATGGCAAGCTGAACATCGTGAACCCTGAATGGCTTCTGGAAATAGTCAAAAGCACCGCTGCGCATGGCTTCAATGACGCTGTTCATATCGCCATGTCCCGAAATCATGATGACCTCAGTATCGGGGGAAATAAGCTTGATTTGTTTCAACACTTCGAGACCGCTCATCTTTGGAAGACGGATGTCAACAATGGCAATATCGGTTGAGTGGCTTTTTAACAAGACAAAAAACTCATCCGGGTGCCCGGCAAGCAATACCTTGTGGTTGCGTTTTTTTAGGAATTCGCCCATCTCATCGCGCAGGCGTTCTTCATCGTCTAAAATTATAATGCAAAGCTCATTCATGGCTTATTGCGTATAAAGTGGAATTTGAATACTAACTTTCGTGAATTCATGTTTCGTGCTTTCAATCTCAATATTACCGTTCATCGAGCGAACCAGGCCATACGAAACCGAGAGCCCTAATCCGGTGCCTTCATCGGCGTTTTTAGTGGTGAAAAACGGATTGAATACATTCCCCAATATTTCTTCGCCAATGCCAATGCCATTATCGCATATATTAATAAAATGAGCATCTTTTTCGGTAAACGATTCAATTGAAACTCTTTTCTGATATTCAGATCCCGACTCAATCTGTTTCTTTTCCACTGCGTGACGGGCATTGCTCAACACATTGAGTATCACTTGTTCCAACTGAAACGGATTCCCGAAAACACAGCACTCTAAATCGTTAATATTAACCCGTAGCTCTATTTGGTTGTTTTCGAAAAGTTTGTTGACTAAAAGCAAGCTGTTTTGAATGACTTTCGAAAGGTTGAAAACCTCGAAATCGGTATTTTGATGGTCGCGGGAGAAAATTCGGACGTGCTCGATGATTCTTCGTATTCGTTCAATATCTTTAAACATCAGGTCGAACTTACGATTGAGGTATTCTTCGTCTAACTTGCCTGAGTTCAGCTCGTCGAGAATATTGTCAATGCTCATGGAAAGTCCACCAAGAGGTTGGTTGATTTCGTGCGCCATGCCTGCCGATAGCTCGCCCAATGATTCGAGCTTCGACTTCTGCATCACAAGTTGTTGTTGCTTTTCGCGATGCCTGAGCTCGGTTTCTACACGGGCTTCAAGATTGGTGTTAAGCTCGCGAAGCTCATTTTCCAACAATTTTCGTTTGTGGATATCGGTTAGAAACGAAAGAAAACCTTGTTGACCATCCCAGAGAATTGACCTTGACTTTATTTCCACCCACTTGAGGCTCGCGTCTGCAGTAATGAGCTTGATATCAAACGACTCAAAGGTGTTATTGGGGCAATGGGACATTTCTTTGCGGCGTAATAGATAGTGATGATCGTCGGGCGAGACAAAATCCAAGAACGACCTTCCGAGGACATCCTCGGGCGAAAAGCCTGTGAATTCAAAGAATCGCGGATTGGTAAGTTTGATTTGCGTGTTGATACACAGAAATATGGCATCGTTGGCGTTTTCAAAAATCGAACGGTATTTTTCCTCGCTCTGGCGTAACAGACTCTCGGTTATTTTGTGTTCGGCCACCTCCTTTTCAAGCGTTTCGGTTCTAATTTTTACCCTTTCTTCCAATTCGACATTCAATGTTTTCAACTGATTGGCAATCGAAGTGCGGTAGATAGCCGAACCAAAAAGATTGGCCGCTGCCGAAAGGGTGTCAATCTCCGATTTTGTCCATATCCGTTCCTCAACACAATCATCGAATCCAATAAAACCGTACCATTCCTTTTGAACAAAGACGGGTATTGCTACTATTGACAAGATGTTTTGTGGCCCTAAAACAGCTTGCTCTTCAATAGGAAAATTGCGAATTAAGCCATGAATAATATGCCGTTGGCTCAGTTCGCTAGCCCATCGGGCAAATGAAATGTCGGTATGAGGAACTGCAAAAAGCAGCTCGTTTTCCGACTCGGAGCCAATATTGTTGGCTGTCCATTCATGGGTTTGTTTGCAGTAGTCTTTCCCATCAACTTTAAAGTTTTGAA
>JBDHYV010000150.1:0-6633 GCA_039811545.1 Bacteroidales bacterium
AAAGTGGATTTATTATACTTACGGGGAGGAAGACTTCTTTTTCGGACAACCACGTCTTTGGCGGGGATTGTTCAGCTACCGCAAAGGATGGCTTATCTATGCGCCCTTGATGATTTTTGTCTTAGCCGGAATTGGAAGTCTGCGACGCTATGCCCCCGCCTTTTTTCTCCCCGTGCTGCTGTTTGTACCACTCAATATTTACGTGATTTATAGCTGGTGGGATTGGTCTTATGGGGGCAGTTTCGGCAGCCGGCCCATGATTGATTCCTATGGGATGATGGCTATGGCAATGGGGGCAACGCTGACGGCTGCCGAAAACCGAAGCCAATACTTAGCCTGGGCCATGAAAATTGTGATGATTCTTTTGGCCGCTTTCAGTGTTTTTCAGACTATCCAGTACAAAAAGGGAATCATCCATTATGCGTATATGTCGAAAAACGCTTATTGGAGTTCTCTTTTTAAACTTCAGGTGGAATTGAATTACTATGATTTGATGGAGCCTATGGATTATTCGCAGTTGCTTAAAGGTGTTTATTCAATCAGGCCCACAGTCAGGCAAACCATAGGCCCGGAAGCTGTCAATGATTTTGAACGGATGACGTCAGATGGTCGCTTGTTTGCTTCGCCCGACGGCCATTACGAGTTTATCCATTTCGACAACCAAAGCCGGCTTGCAGCCAGGTCAGGCGCTGCTTCGGCACTGCTGACGCCGGAAAAAGCTTTCAGCTCGGGATTGAAGTTTTTTGTTAATGAAGGTCAACAATATCAGATTTCGGCTTGGAAATATCCTGCTGGCGAAGCCGGATCACTGGTGATAATCTCCGAAAACTCCCAAAACATTTATCAGGTTCAGAATTTGGCCGACAGCGTGGATGCCAATGGATGGAGCAGGATAAGCTTTGGGTTCACCGTTCCCAAAGATTTCAACGGCTGGTGCCGCGCTTATGTCTGGAACCGTACGGCAGACACTGTGTTTTTCGACGATTTTAGCCTCCGACGAATCCGATAACAAACTTTGTTTTTCACAAATCAGGGATTTTTCCGACCGAAAACTGGTTGATTTTTTGTCGAAAGAGGAGATTTCCTATTTTGGCTTCCTCAACACAAAAACGGAAACCGCATGAAAAACTCTTTCCTAATCATTGCCTTTCTTAGTTTTGGACTTGTCGGCAACGGCTTAGCACAAGTTCAGCCCGGCGACCCATATTTTGGCGAAAGCTGCACCAGCATCATGGTGGGCAAAAAAGCCTCAGCCGATGGCTCGGTCATCACTGCACACACCTGCGATGGCAACTATCGCACCTGGCTTCGGATGGAACCCGCTGCCGACTATGCCGACACAGCAATGCACCGAGTTTACAAGGGAACCATGCACACCGAAGCCCCGGATGATATGCGCAAAGTGAGTTTAGCCGGAAAAATCCCGCAAGCAAAACACACTTATGCCTATCTCAACACGGCCTATCCCAGCCTGAACGAAAAACAGCTCGCTATGGGCGAAACCACTTTTGTGGGGCCCGACACCTTAGTCAATAAAAACGCCATGTTCCAGATTGAAGAACTGCAACGCATTGCCTTGCAGCGCTGCGACAACGCCCGCGATGCCATCCGCCTGATTGGCAGCCTGATCAAAGAATACGGCTATGCCGACTATGGCGAGTGTATCACCATTGCCGATAAAAACGAGGTGTGGCAGATGGAAATACTCGGCGAAGGCCGCAACCGCATCGGCGGTGTTTGGGCAGCACAGCGAATTCCCGATGACCATGTGGGCGTTTCGGCCAATATTGCCCGTATCGGAAAAATTGACCGTAGCAAACCCGATTTTTTTATAGCCTCCGATAATGTGGAATCAGTAGCAAAAGAGTTTGGACTGTGGGACGGACAAAGCGAATTCAAATTCTGGAAGGCTTATGCCGCACAGGAGAAACCATTTAAAATCAGGGAGTTTTTTATCCTCAACGCTCTGGCTCCATCGCTTGGCTTAAGTATGGATATGGATGAGTTGCCTTTTTCGGTGAAACCCGAAACAAAAGTAAGTGTGGCTAAACTTAATGAATTATACAGAGAAACCTACGAAAGCACTGCCTGGGATATGACCGCCAAGGTGAAATATGTGAAAAAGAAATACGACGACAAAAGGAAGGAAATCGGTGCCGACACCCTCATCAGCCCGGTGGCCAATCCCTGGCTCACAACCGATATGCGATTGATGCTTAATTATATAGCACCCGGAACCGTTGATTTTCAACGTACTGTTTCGGTTTCCTGGTGTTCCTACAGTCACATCACGCAACTGCGCGATTGGCTTCCTGACGAAATTGGCGGGGTAAGCTGGTTTTCGTTCGACAATCCGGGCGAAAGTCCGCGCATCCCGATCTATGCCGGAAGCAGCAGCTTGCCGGCCGGTTTCGAGTATTGCGGCCAAAAACGCTATCGCGACGATGCCGCAATCTGGAACTATCGGAAAGCCAATAAGTTAGCAACCGTAAGCTGGGGAAAAACAAAAGATATCGTGCTGAATAATGTGCGTGAATTTGAACAAAAAGCTTTCGACGAGATGCCGTTGACCGAGAAAATTGTTGCCAAACTGCTCAAAGAAGGCAAAAAAGACGATGCGGTAAAGGCGATGAACCGCTTCTCGAAAGATTTTGCCGCAGCCACCGTACAGCGTTGGAAAGAGATGGAGATACGTTTCTGGGAAATGTTTGGCCGGGGTTTTTAAGTAACTTCAACTCAGTTGACAGAAGTTTTTCACCGGTTTATTGCTCCATCCAGTGTTTGAAACTCATGGCTTTGAGCCGGCTCACCATTATATCGCCCTCAAATGGCGGCCGTAGCCGCAGCTTGAGCTTGCCGCCAAAATGATTCTCGATGCGTTCGACCGCTTTCAGATTGACGATGAGCTGACGGTTGGCACGATAAAATTTCTCCGGATCGAGCTGGTCTTCAAGGGCATCCAAGGCAAAATCAACGAAATGCGATTTATTCTGAAAGGTGATGGCTGTGGTGATGCGGTTTTCGTTGTGAAAATAGGCAATGTCATCTATTTCGAGCTTGATAAACCCGTCGCCCTTGGAAACTAAAAAGCGTTTCCGGTATTTTTTTTGGCCCTTGCGGATGGCCTGCACAATATCAGGATAGTCGGGCAAGAGCCTTGCAGGATTCGACAGCCCGCTGAAAGCCTCAAATTTTTCGATGGCTTTCTTCAACTCCTCTTCCCTGAAGGGTTTCAACAGATAATCAATGCTGTTCACCTTGAAAGCCTGCACAGCATAATTGTCGAAAGCCGTGGTGAAGATGACCATGCTTTCCACATTGACCAACTCAAAAATATCGAAACACAATCCGTCGGCCAACTGGATGTCCATAAAAATGAGGTCAGGCTGCGGGTTATTTTTGAACCAGCTCACCACAGCTCCAATGCTGTCGAACGAACCGGCCAAATGCCATTCGGGACGCAGTTTGCGCAATATGCCCTCAAGCAGTCGGAGGTTGTAGTCTTCGTCTTCGACAAGGAGGATGCTCAGTTGATTTTTCATAACAAAGGAATTTCAACTTCAAAAACATCATTGCCCTGCCTGATGTCAACCTTATCGCCGGTGAGCAAGGCATAGCGTTCAACTAAATTTTTCAGACCTGTTTTTTCCGAATAAGTTGTTTCTTTGAGGTTGACGGTATTGCTTACGATCACCGTTTCGGGCCGGGCTTTGATGGTGATGAGCAGGGGTGCATCTTTTAAAGCTTTGTTGTGTTTCAGTGCATTTTCAACCAATTGCTGTAAGGCCATCGGCGGGATTTCGCGCTTGAGTACCTCGTTATCAATGTCGGTGGTCACCATCAAAGCGCTGCCCATGCGTTCTTTGTGAAGTGCCACATAAGCCTGAATAAAATCGAGCTCATCGGCTAATTTCACCGTCGTTTTGTCTTTGCTTTGAAGTACATAACGATAAACATCCGTAAAATTTTGCGTAAACTGAACGGCTGCCTCCGGCTCGTAAGTAATCATGGATTTGAGCACACTCAGATTGTTGAACAAAAAATGAGGGTTGAGCTGTGCCTGAAGCTGACTGTAGTCGCTGGCCAACTTCAGGTTTTTCATCTCTTCCAACTGCTGCACCGACCCAATCCATTGGTCAATGATACGTAGGGTAACCGAGACTAGGATCAGGATAAATGTAAAGAAAAACCCAAACATCAGCATGAGCTGTACGATTGGGTTTGAGAAGAAAAACGGCTCATTGTCGGTGATCATGGACAACAAAATCATCGCCGCCCCGATGAAAAGGCTGAGGATGGCATGCAGCATGATTCGCAAACTGATTTTCTCGGGAATCGGAAGATAGCGCTCGGCAAAGTGGTCGAACAATACATTGGCTTCGCTGATGATGTTGAAAATTAAAATGGTGTTGAGGTATTTCAAAAAGGTGAGCTCAACCTGTTCTTCGCCGGCAAAGCGTGAAGCTAAAAACAAAAACAGCACGCCCACAGCACTTACCATACATATTCTCAACAGAATGCTTTTGAACGAATAGTCCGAAAGCCCGCTGATAAAATGCAAGTGGTCGTTCTTCATACAAAACAAGGTTAATGATCGTTCAAATATACTGTGTTTTGCAGGTTTTATCGCAAAGCTATTCGTTCTTTCCTACGAAAGATGATTTTTCTGTCGCCACTGTTTGCCGGGGCTATTTGTCTTTTCCGAGTTCGCCTGTAATCAACAGCCAGTTTGTTTCTTTTATTCTCAGATCGGCCTGTGCATCAATCACATCTGTATAAGCCTGGAGCCATTGTGTTTGTGCAAGGAGTACTTCGTCAATGGTGGTCATTCCAAACTCAAAGTTGTCGCGGTTCACACGCAGGTTTTCGGCTGCCTGTTCAATGGCTTTGCGTCCCATGACAATGCGTTCGTTTGCCTGAATCAGATTCAGCTTAGCCTGTTCGGCTTCAAGCTGCATCAATTGGCGGTATTTATCCAGCTCCAACTGCTTCACCTCCTTGTCTAACTTAGCCGATTTGATTTTTTGCAGCCATTCGCCCCAATGAAAGATGGGGATTTTCACTGAGGCAAACACATTGAAGCTCGTATTGTCGAAATCTTTTCCGCTCATCTCAATCCCGCCAATTTGGTTGTATCCTGCACGAACTCCGGCCGTTGGCAGAAAGTCGGCCATTGCCATTCGTTCCTGCTGTCGGGCCAGTTCGATATTATCTTGCAGAAGTTGATATTCGGGTCGTTTCTCCGGCGAGGCCGACCGAAGGATGCCCTCAGCAAGGCTCTGATCAGCCCAGATGTCAATGGTGTCGGCAGCCACTATCAGCGAATCGAAGGGTAATCCGGTGATGCGGCAAAGATCCATGCGGCTCAGTTGAAGCCCGTGCTCGGCTTTTTGAAGGTTGAGCAAAGCATTGTTGAGCCCCACCTGTGCTTTGAGTAGGGTATTGCGGTTTTTCATGCCAGCATTTACGCTATTTTGTGCCAACACCACAAATTCTTCAAGCATTTTCACGGCTTCTTTGGCCAACCTGACTTTGCTCCTTACCGAAACATAAGTCCAGTAAGCGCGATCAGTTTCTTCAATGGTTTTTGCTTTTTTCAGCTCAAGATTCACGGCGGCCATACGAACTCCAATTTGAGCCATTTTGTTTCCTGCAAGAATCTTACCCCCCACAAACACAGGCTGTTCGAGGCTTATGGAAGCCATGTAAGCACCGCTCAGGCTGATGTTTAGCGGTAGCCAGGCATACATATTGAACAAGGGAATGCCATCGGGTCCGTAAACAGGCAGTCCGGTAACCGGATTCAGCAACAGATTGGGTTTCAACTCGCCGGTGCGGGGGTTTGGCACGAGCGTGGGCAGGGTGAGATCCATCTTGAAATCACGATCCTGATACATTCCGGTTGCCGAAGCCGAGAACGAAGGCAGCCAGTGTGTGCGTGCGATGGCGCGTTGTCGTTGCGCCAGTTCGGCCTGTTTGCCGGCAATCTTCAGGTCTTCGTTTTTGCCTAATGCCATGCTGCGGCATTGTTCCAGACTGAGGTGTTGCTGGCCTATTGTTGGAAGGCCAAACAAAAAAATCAGCGCCAACGCGCTCAAAAAGCGTCTGCTCATAGGGTTGAATCGTTGGGGTTGAATGATAGTGGAGCCGGTGGTACCTTATAAAATACGGCATACAACACCGGAACAAAAATCAGCGTAATCATCGTGCCTACAATCAGTCCGCTGATGATGGCCACAGCCATGCTGCCATACATGGGGTCGGTAAGCAACGGCAGCATTCCTAGGATTGTGGTTACCGAAGCCAACAATACAGGGCGTGTACGGATGATGGTGGCATCTACCAAAGCTAAGGAAGTATTGCTGCCCGAAGCACGAAGCCCTTCGATTTCGTCAATAAGAACAATGGCGTTTTTAATGATCATCCCCATCAGTCCGAAAGAGCCAATGATGGCCATGAAGGTGAAAGGCTGCCCGGCGAGAATCATGCCCGGGACGATGCCGGTAAAAGCCATCGGGATACACAAAAGGATAATCAGCGGCTTGCGGTAATCGTTGAACATAAGGATGAGTGTGAGGATGATGAGCAGGATGGGAATAGGCATGAACTTAAAGATACTGTAAAGTGCTTGGG
>JBDHYV010000151.1:0-6578 GCA_039811545.1 Bacteroidales bacterium
TGGCTCTAACCCAGTTCAATTTAATTACATTCCCAACTTTAAGAAAACTTATGCCGTTACCGCACTGAATGAGTTCAAAGGCAACGAGATAGCCACGGTAAGCCAAAACCAGCCCAATCCATTCCGCAACGAAACAACAGTGCAAGTAACCCTGCTCAAAAACGCTCCTGTTACCCTCGAAGTTTACTCCCTCACCGGGCAGAAAATCAGCTCACAGGAATATGCCAATATGCAGGCCGGCACACACAAACTCACCATTGACGGAAGCCAAATGGTTAAGGGGGTTTATTTCTACACCCTGAGCACCGGAAGTCAAAAAATCACCAAAAAGATGATTGTGGAATAACCTCACTATCATTGTGCCATAAAAAAAGCTGCCCGAATGTCATTCGGGCAGCTTTTTTTTACTTAAAAATCCAGATTCATTGTTTGCTTATTAAAACCATCGAGTTCTCTTTGTTTTTCAGAAAAAAATGAATAGTTTTGCCCGAACTTATTCATTCACTAAATTCATTTACATCATGAGAAGACTTCTACTTCTAAGTTTGGCGTTGGGTTTTTGCGGCCTCGTATCAGCCCAAAACACACCGACATTCAAAAAATCATTTGTTGAATACCAAGCTATTCAGAAGCAAATGATTGGCATTGACCTGTTAAAAACACAACGGTTGTAAGTGCCCAACATGACATCACACCGGCTGTTTTGCCTCAAACCAAAAACACCAATATCGTCAATGTGATTGATATTGGAACCTCAGTAAATGCATACAGTTATGGTTATGGCGGCGGACAGAAAGCCATTGTACACTGCGAACCTGAGCTTAATTTAGTCACCAACTTTCACCGTATGGGTGGTGCTTTAGATCCGGGAGGCTATTCGGGCGACTTGGGATACGATATTTCGACGGATGGCGGGCTCACCTGGACAAAAATGATTGAGATCTATCAGGCCACCAACAATGCCGGCGGTTCCTATTATACCGATGCCGCCCGTTATCCCAATCACGGTGTTTATAACCCCGTTGGCAACACTAATTTAAATAATGTATGGCTCCAGTTTTTTGCACCTAACTTAGATGGTTCCAACGCCAGCGATAGCTGGGGTGGCTATAGCTACGGTGTAGCCAACATTGCCAACCCGGCCACCCGCACCAAAAACCTGCAATCTTCTACCCCCCCAAACATCTATCAATACATTCCCGATTCGTATGAGGTAACGCGTCAGGGTGATGTATTTGTGGTTGACGTGAATCAAGATTGGACAAGTGGTTCTGTTGTTTACAAAGGCAGTCTGATAGTCAACAAAGGCGAGTGGGACGAAGGAGTACAGGATTTCGTTTTTGATCAAAACCTCCTTGACTTCCCCGTTGCGGCAGCCATTACACGTCCGAGCGATGTAAAGGTTGCTTTTGCCGCCGATGGTCAAACTGGTTACATCTCCGCTTTGGCTGACATTGAAACACTGCCCATTATTGCGCAGTCGCCCGGATTATATCCAGTGATTATGAAAACCACCGATGGCGGCAACAGTTGGAGTAACCCTACAGGAATTCAGCTTGCAGGACCCAATGGTCTTGCCGGCATTGTGAACGAACTGCTCACCGATGACCAGATTGGAGAACTTTTCAACCCACCGCTTCCTGCCCGCACCGAGATCCCTTACACCACCGCTTTCGATCACGACATCACCGTTGATGCCAATGGCAACCTGCATATCGCCGTGGTTGTCGGCGTTGTAGGAAGCAATGATTACAGCATTGTCTCTGGCGAATATTTATTTGCTGCTTATGACATTTATACCACCGATGGCGGCACTACCTGGCATGCCGTTAAATTGGGCAATATCCGCAAATTCCGCGGCACATGGCCTGGCGACTATACCGAAGACAACCGTATTCAGATCACTGCCTCGCCCGATCGTGGCACCATCTTCGTGAGCTGGTTAGACTCCGACCTTGAAGACGCTGCCGACAACACCCGTCCGAACATCTTCACCCGTGGTCTCCGTCCGAATCCTTGGGGAACAGCCGACTTAACCTGCGACAACGGTAGCCCCATCGCCACCAATGTCACGCTTTTCTCGCCCGGAATGTGGAATGCCGCATTTGCCTGCATCGCGCAAAAATCGTTCTATGCCGATGGCAAATACACCATCCCGATGACCTATCAACCTTTAGCACCCGATGTTGACCCTGGCACCCCCGTCCAATACAAATATATCACTAACTTCTTCTTCAACGATGCCAGTTTCTGCGTTACTGGTCAAAGTGAAACACCGGCAATTCCTTCTTTGGAAGTCGGACAAAACTTCCCTAACCCCGTTGTTGACGGAACAACCAATATTCGCGTCGGACTTGCCAAAGGCAGCAACGTCAATATTACAGTTTACGCACTCACCGGCCAGAAAGTGACAGAGACGGCCTGTGGATATCGCCCACAAGGCCAGCACTCTATCTCGTTAGAAACAGAAAACTTGAAAACCGGTGTCTATTTCTACAGTGTCGAAGCTGCTGGCAACAAGATCACCAGGAGAATGATTGTCAAGTAAGACGAATCTAAAAAAAAATTATTTTGAAAGGCAGAGGCAACTCTGCCTTTTTTTTTATATTTTTGCCCACTTAAAATTCGATTTTGCATCCATGTTTAATTTCATCAATATTCATTTATTAACCTAATTTACACATTATGAGAAAGTTTCTACTCATTTCGGCAGCAGTAGCAGTTTCTGTAACTACTTTTGCTCAGTCGGGCTATAAAGCCTTGAAACACCCCGATGCCAACAAAGCCGTTAAAACAGCTCTTGTGAACCGCAACGAAGCACCTGTTGAAGAAATGGCTTTCACACCTGAAACCAATATTGTTCAGGTTGTCCAGAATCGTGGAGCTAACGGCGTTACCGACGCTCATGTGATGACCACCCAGTATGACCTTCAAACCAACTCAGCTCTGAGCAACCGCCTGTACGCATGGCCTGATGGCAGTGTTGCAGCTGTAGCCACCTGGGGCAATGCCTCCTCGCCCAGCTTCCCCGACCGTGGAACGGGATACAACTACTTTAACGGTTCAACATGGGGTGCATTGCCCACAGCCCGCGTTGAGCCTATCCGTTCGGGATGGCCGTCACTTGCACCTGTAGGAAACGGTGAGTTTCTTGTGTCGCACGGCGGTTCCCCCACCGGTGTTCACGCCTACACCCGCCCTGCAAAAGGCACCGGAGCCTGGACTGACAAAGGCGAAATCCCCGGGAGTCCGGCAGGCATCACTATGACATGGCCGAGAATTACAACCAGTGGTGAAGATCACAACTTTGTTCATGTGATTGCTGCCTATCAGGACGGTAGCAACACCGCTATCAACAAAGTGTTCTACAACCGCTCGGAAGACGGCGGACAAAACTGGGACGGATGGGTTTATCCTCCAGATGTTGACATTGCCGGTTTATACAACTACAACATCGGTGCCGATGACTACACTATGGCTTCCAACGGCAACGTAGTGGCTATTCTCTTCCAGAGCGCATGGTACGATATGTTCATCATCAAATCAAATGATAACGGCGAAACCTGGGAGAAGAAAACCATTTGGGAACACCCATATCCATCGTTTGACTTTAATACTACACTGACCACCGATACCCTTTGGACTTCCGACAACTCGGCCAATATCGCCATTGATAACAACGGTATGGTTCACGTTGTTTGGGCTACTACCCGCGTTATGCACAACGAAGCAGGCACCTCATACAGCTATTTCCCCTATACTGATGGTATTGGATACTGGAACGAATCCATGGGAGAAATTCCTACAAACCCGGCTAACCCACACAAAACCCTTGACCCTGAATATCTTGAAAGCCTTGGAAAAGGAATGGTTGTTGGTTGGGTTCCCGATATGAACAACAACGGACAAATTGACATTGAATCGGCCGGATTGCTCGCCTATCGTACGCTTGGCGTTTCCTCAATGCCTTCGATTGCCATTGACGAAAACGGAACAATTGCCATTTTCTACTCAACGCTGGACGAAACCCGTCAGGACAACAACGGTATGTACCAAAGGAATATGTTTGCCAGCTACAAAGACGGCATCTATAACTCATGGTACTTAGTGAACGAGAACATCAGTGGAGGCATCTTCCATTTGTTTGAAGAAATTTATTCAACAACCTGTGCGTCAAGAGGCTACAACGGTACTTTCTGGGCAATGTACAGTGCCGACAACCTCGTTGGTCTGGCTTTGGATGACGATCACGCTTATCAGGAAAACAAAATTTATGTTGCAAAAATCACTCCGGTTATCGTTGGCGTAAACGAACACAGCAGTCCGATCACCGAAATCTCCAAAGTTTATCCTAACCCGGTAAGCAATAAACTGAATGTTGACATCAACCTGAGCAAGAGTGCTAAAAATGCTGAAATTGCTGTGAGCACCCTCACCGGACAGCGTGTCTATCACTCTAACCTCAACCTTGTAACCGGCATGAACCCGGTGAGCGTTGACGTAAACAGCCTAAATGCCGGCGTTTATTTCTGCACCATCACCGTTGATGGAAACAAAGAAACACGGAAATTTGTTGTGAAATAACCTTATTATCACTTCATTACACTAAAAAACGCAGCGAATCATCGCTGCGTTTTTTGTTTACCGACTTTGCTTATCATAAAACGACTTTTTCTTTTTTCTTTGAAAACTGAAATCGCTTATTTTTGAAAAAAACTTTTATGCAGATTGAAATACGCGAAGTAAACTCAAAAAAGGATTTAAAAACCTTTGTTTATCTGCCCGAGAAAATCCATCGAAACCATTCCGAATGGATTCACCCGCTTTATATTGACGATCTAACTTTTTTCGACCGAAAGAAAAACCGTTCTTTTCTCAGTTCGGAAGTTATCCTGTGTCTTGCCTGGCAAGGATCAGAGGCTGTGGGGAGGGTGATGGGCATCGTCAACACCCGATACAATGAGCACAAAGGCGAAAAAAACGCCCGCTTTTGTTTTCTAGAATGTTCCAACGACCTTACCATAGCACAAGCGCTTATCGGATACGTAAGCCAGTGGGCAAAAAAATTAGGTATGACGCGCCTTGTGGGCCCACTGGGCTTTTCCGACAAAGAGCCGCAGGGTATGATGGTAGAAGGTTTTGACGAACAAGTGGCTTTAGCCACAAACTACAATTTTCCCTGGCTGCCCTAATTCATTGGGAAATTAGGAGTTGAGAAAAAAGTTAACTTAGTTTCTTATCTCATGCCTGTTGACAATCCCGCCAACGGACGAATGGCCGAGATTGCCGGAAGAGCTTTACGCAATCATCATTTTCGGCTTCTTGAGTTTAGCAGAAAGAAAGAACTGAAACCCTGGGTAGTACCTATTTTCCGACTTATCAACGAGGCTTATATCAATATATACGGCTTTGTTGCCCTCGAAGAATACGAGATGCAGGAATATGCCCGGCGATATTTACCTGTGCTTGATCCGCGTTTTGTGAAGGTGGTGCTCGATGCCGACCAACAAGTGGCGGCTTTCATTGTCAGCCTGCCCGAAATCAGCCAAGGTATCCGCAATGCACGTGGGCGGTTGTTGCCCTTTGGATGGTATCACATCATTCAGGCCTCAAAAACAACAAAACAGCTCACCCTGCTTCTAGGAGGTATAGCCGACCGTCACCGCGGAAAAGGACTCGATGCCATCCTTTCGGAAAGCCTACTCAGATCGGCCAAAGAGGCCGGACTCACAAAGATTGACAGCCATCTGGTCCTCGAAACCAACCGACTGATGAGGGCCGAATGTGAACGACATAACGGAAGACTACACAAGCGCTATCGCGTTTTTGGTAAAACATTAGAATAGAAAACAGTCAGATGCCATTTTTTAAAACGAGTACTCTTTCGTCTTAAAACAATATTAAACCCTGCAACGCCAGCCACAGGCAGTGAATCAGACTACCATTGTAAGAAGAAGTTTTTTAAAAAAAAACTTGACTTAAGTAATTATCATAATTACCTTTGGGCAACTCATTGGCTACTGCTTAACTTTTTTACTCATAGATACGATCTTAGTTATTTGTTCCTGATGATATTTTTTATGATCAATCATAATCCTTTCAATTAACAATCTATCTTATGAAAAAAACAAGTTTACTTCTGCTCGTTCTTTTTGCGATGAGTGCTTTTGGGTTTATTTCATGCAAAAAAGACTCCAACAAAAACCCTGTCATCAGCTCGGTAACGGTTAATCCTTCGAGCGTGAATGCCAACGGAACAGTTTCCGTTGCCGTAGTGGCCAGCGATCCTGACAACGACCAGCTCAACTATGCCTATACGGTTACTGGAGGTGCCATCAGTGGCAGCGGTGCCAACATTACCTGGACAGCTCCGGCAATGCAAGGTGCCAACACCATTAATGTTACTGTTACCGATGGCAAGGGGGGCACAGCCTCGGGCAACGGCATACTGACGGTGCTTCCGGCTGTGACACAGATCACCGGAACGGCACGATTCCCTGCCGGTGTTTCGGGCGACTTAGCCAACTCTAAGGTCAGTATCTACACCTCTTACGATAACTGGAATGCCAATCAGCCCA
>JBDHYV010000152.1:0-6566 GCA_039811545.1 Bacteroidales bacterium
GGTCTGATATTCAACCGAGGCAAGGTTTTCCTTTTTACTGATTGTTCCGATTGATGAGAGAACCTGATGATCCATGACAGTAGTTTTTTCGTGAATGAGTGAAGGATTTACAGGGCGAATATACAGAAATCTGCATATCTTGTCTATTATTTTTTTTCCAATAGGATAAAAAGCTCTCTTCCCTTTCGCGGTTTGATGCTGTTGTAGCAAATTGCGAAGCTGCGAAAATGAAAGTAGGGCCTGAAAACCGACTCATATTCTTCGGCTGAGCCTCCAAAAGGCGGTGAATCCGACTGAAATTCGTGGTTGAAGAGTAGCCCGACAAGCTTGCCTCCTGTCCGAAGCAGGCTGTGGGTTTTCATGGCGTATGCGTTGCGGCGTTCGCGCGGGATGCTGCTGAAAAATGTTTGCTCAACCAAGAGGTCGTAAAGACCTTGATGTTCAAAAAAATCGTCCTGCAAGATATTCAACTTGGGGAAAAACGGATGATGTTGCGTGAGTTTTTCCAATGCAGCCTTGCTAAAGTCGAGGGCAAAGGTGTTCCGAAAGCCATTTTCATAAAGATAGCCTGACTCCCAGCCAAAGCCGGCACCTGGAACAAGAATCCGAAGCTCTTTGTTGGTGAGCTGGTCAAAATATTCTTTCAGCGGCGTGGAAACATAACCGATGTTCCATTTGTGATGACCGGTTTCGTATTGTCGCTGCCAATATCCTGATTGATGTGTTTTTTCAGATTTTGTGTTCAACCTCCTGAAAGTTTTGCTTTAAAACCTTGTTTGGTAAGCAGTTGTAGTATTTTCTCACGAAAATCGCCTTGAATAAGGATCTCGCCATCTTTGGCTGTGCCACCCACGCCGCAAGCCGATTTGAGTTGCTTGCCAAGGGCTTCGAGGTCGTTGTTGCGTCCAATAAAACCGCTGATGAGGGTTACTTTTTTGCCGCCGCGTTGTTTCTTGTCGAGCATGATACGGAGGTTTTGCCGGTTGTTGGGCAGAGTTTCAACTTCTGGCTGACCATCGTCGAACACAAAATCGGGGTTGGTCGAATAAACAATGCCTTCGCGCTTAGGTTTCATGAGATGATTTTCATTAGTTCGTCTTTGATTTTGTCGCGGGTGTTGGCAAAACTTTCCAACAAGGCTTCTGTCGGGTTCAAATCAACGCGGCTTTGCGGAATGATGACATTCAGGCTCAATGGATTCACCTCAGCCAGCAGATTTTCGTCCATCATTACGGGCTCGCCATCAAGGTTCACCACATCGGCGGCTGAACGTACAAGCTTTACGGTGTGAGCTTTATGAATGGTGACATGCTTTGATTTGTCTATCATCTTTAAAAACAACAAGTTAATGATGATAGGCATTTCGAGTAAAGGTGGTTTTTTTACGATGCACACATCCAAAAGTCCATCGTTGAGGCTGGCATCGGGGGCAATGGTAGTATTGTAACCAAACTGATTGGAATTGGCAAAGCTGATAATCAACGCCTTAGTCCGAATGGTTTTGTTATTGTCTAGCACAAGGGTGTATTCTTCGGGCTTATACCGTTGATAGTGAGCGGCCACAATTTTGAAATAGGAGAAAAACCCGCGGTTTGGATCTTGCGCAAAATGTTTGGCTACCAAGGCATCGAAACCAACGCCGGCAATGCTGACAAAGACTTCATGATTGATTTTCACCGTATCAATTTTGACGACATGCCCTTCACGGATTATTTGCAAGGCTTTTTCCATGTCAATGGGGATGTTCAGATGCCGTGCCAATCCATTCCCCGAACCGCTGGGAACAATGCCCAGCACTGCCTGACTGTGAATGAGGCAACGGGCCACTTCGTTGATCGTTCCATCACCGCCAACGGCCACTACAAGATCGAAATTTTGCCTTACTGCTTCATTGGCCAATTCGGTAGCGTGCCCGGCATAGTGGGTGAAGTGAATTTCATAGTAGGCATTGCCCTGATCAAAAAAATTCTCAACCAATTTTGGAAAAGATTCCTTGCTGTTATGTCCGGCAATAGGATTGACAATAAACCTGATTTTTTTTGAATCTAATGCCTCCATGTCAACGAATTCTAATGAGTTAGTTTATTTTCAATCAAGCGATTGTTGTATTGTTGACGCAATGCGTTGAACCTCCTGCCTATTGCCATGCCTGCTTCTGGTCTGGTATTTATCAGATTAGTTTTCAACTTTGAGTCGTGGCTTAGTTCGTAAAGTTCGATGATCTTGTTTCCCGAAAAAATGGCTAATGTGTCGTTCTGTATCAGTTGATAGATTCCACTCAGGTAATTGATAGCAAAAGGTGTTTCGCCCGAATCGAATAAATTTCGCCCAAAAGTAACAAGGGTGTCATCACTGCCGGTGAGTGCGGCAATGCTGGGCAGGATATCGCTGTGCTGAGCGATGGCGTTGGTGCGGACTCCTTCGGCCAGACCCGGAAAATAGAACGCCAACGGAATGCCGTACAATCCCCAGTAATCCATATAAGAGGAGAATTGTGCCTTTTCGGGAGTGTGGTCGGCTGTGATCACAAAAATGGTGTTACGAAACCACTCTGTGTTTTGTGCGGCCTCAAAAAAACGCTGCAATGCATGGTCGGTATAGGAGAAGGTGGCTTCCATCTCGTTGGTGGCCTTGGTGAAGCGGCCTTTGTATGCATCAGGCAACTGATAGGGGTGGTGCGACGACAAGGTGAAAAGACAGGCAGCAAAAGGCTGTTGAAAAGTGCTCAATTGCTTCGAAAAATATTGCAGATACGGCTCGTCGAAAATTCCCCAACGCCCATCAAAATCCTTGTCATTGCCATATTCATTTCGTCCAAAATAGCGATCAAAACCGGCAATATGCGAAAAATGGTCGAAATGCATCGTTCCGTTATTACCTCCATGAAAGAAAGCCGTTTGATAACCTTGTCGTTTCAATACGCTTCCAATACCGATTAACTTGTTGGTAATGAACGGTGTGGCTTGAAACTCACGATCCATTAACGAAGGAATTGAGCAGAGAATGCTGGGTAGGGCCTCGTTGGATCGTTTGCCATTAGCAAATCCCTCGAAGGTGATACTGTGGTTTAGCAGGGAGTCGAGAAAAGGAGTAAGACCCTGTCTTTGAGAGTTGTAATATCCAATATAATCGCGACCGAAACTCTCAAGAATAAAGATGACGATATTCGGTTTTTTCGGAAGTTGAACCGAATTCAGATATTGATTAATAGTAAATTGTTGTTTTACAGGATTATAGAGTGCTTCGGCTTCCGTTTCACTGAAGTCGGTGAGGTGCTTCAGATTGGGCCGGCTGATGGTTTGCATGATCGAAAACGGGCTGTTAATCAATAAGGGTATATTGCGGTTTTCGGTGCGGTTGGCAGCATGAATCATGCTAATGGGTTTCATCTGCATACCGCCACGGCCAAAGACAATCGTGGTCAAAGCAAAAACCAAAAATATCAGAAAATGTGTCAGATACCATCGCAATTGCCTCACAGGCGCAGGATTGCGCCCGACAAACCAATTGGCCAGTTTGTACAGCAACCAGATGATGATGAAATAAAGCAGCAGCATATACCAGAAATCGTAGAGGAAGGTCAAAAGCAATGAGCCTGTGTTTTCAGCCGAATTTGCAAAAAAGGCGAGTATTTCGGAAGTGGTTCTCTTGGCAATATAGCGAAAAAATATTACGTCTATCAGGTTGAATATCAGTATAAAACTATTGATAATCACAAAAACATAACGCAACATCTTCTGGTATCCATCGCTGTATCTGAAATGAAATGGAATGGTGGAAAGTAGGATGAGCGGCAGATTGGTGATGGCAATGGCAACCAAATCGTAGCGAATACCCCAGAACATCAGTTGAAGCAACTCCCCGAGATGCAGGTGGTTGAAGTTCTGGAAATTGACAACATAAAAAAGCCATCGTGTGAAGCCATAAAGGAGCAACACACCCGTGAGGCGGATGACTAAAAGTGCGGCCTGACTTTGTCGCCTTGGAAACGCCAGGTGGAGCTTCGTAAATTGCAAACCCATTTTCATGATTTGGCTGATGACACATATCGGCTAAACGAAGTTCAGCCTTAAACGCAAGAAACCCACACCTGAGTGCAGATGCCCTGTTTCGGGCGGCAAAATTACACATTTGACCCAAATAAATGCCTGTTGCTTTGAAACAACGGGTGATTGAGGAGCTGGTTTTTGCAATTTTTAAGGAATGACGCTCTTGAGCCTCACGGGTTGTTTCAGGCGTTCATTTCTACAATTTTGATGACCACTTCTGTTGCCTTCACCATACTTTCCAAGGGGACAAACTCATATTTTCCGTGGAAGTTGTGGCCACCAGCGAAGATGTTAGGACAAGGCAAGCCCCTGAAGCTGAGCCACGAACCATCGGTCCCGCCGCGTATGGGTTTAATCTTGGGCTCAATGCCAAGCGATTCCATCGCCTTTCGGGCTGTCTCAACAATATGGTATTGAGGCTCAACTTTTTCGCGCATATTGTAGTATTGGTCTTTCATCTCGAGGACGAAACTCCCATCGCCGTAACGTTCGTTCATGAAATCAATACATTGTTGCAGTATCTTCTTCCTTTGCTCGAACACAGGTCGGCTGTGATCGCGGATGATGTATTGCATCATGGCTTTTTCTACTACTCCCTCCACCTTGATCAAATGGAAAAAACCTTCATAATCCTGTGTAAACTCCGGCCTGTCGAAGACCGGGATCAGGGCGTTGAATTCCATTGCCATGAGCAGGGCGTTCTTCATCTTTCCTTTGGCATAGCCCGGATGGATATTGCGCCCCTGAATGAATACCTTTGCTCCGGCAGCATTGAAGTTTTCGAACTCTAACTCGCCAATCTGGCCTCCATCAAGGGTGTAAGCCCAGTCGGCACCAAATTTTTCAACTTCAAACTTGTCCACTCCGCGTCCAATTTCCTCGTCAGGCGTGAAGCCTATTTTTATCGGCCCGTGTTTGACCTCGGGATGAGAAATCAGGTAATCAATGGCAGTCATAATTTCGGCAATGCCGGCCTTGTCGTCGGCTCCGAGCAAAGTGGTTCCGTCGGTAACAATCAGTGTCTGACCTACATAAAGATTCATCTCTGGAAAATCGGAAGGCGAAAGCACGATACCTTGCTCCGGGTTCAGAACAATGTCTTTGCCATCCCAGTTTTCGACGAGCTTTGGCTTAACGTTATCGCCCGGCATGTCGGGGCTGGTATCTACATGGGCGATGAAACCGATGACAGGGCCGCTTTTGCCATTATTTGAAGGAAGTGTAGCCATCACATAACCGTTAGAATCCATAGATACATCCTGCAGACCATAAGCCCGAAGCTCGTCGTATAACATGCGTAAAAGATTGAGTTGTTTGGCGGTGCTGGGGCAGCTATCGGAGCTTTCGTTGCTTTGTGTGTCAATGCTGACGTATCTCAGAAAGCGGTTTTTTATTGCTTCTTTCATTCCGGATATTTTTTTAAAGTTGTGTTTCTTCTTCGGGTTTGGCCCTCAGGGATTCCCAGATAACATAGGCACAGATCAAGGCAAACATCAGTAGTCCAAGGGCTTCGGCAGAACTTGAGGTAAACCATTCAGCATTTACAAAATTGATGCCGCCAAATTTAAGCATCGCGCTTACCACTCCCATCAAGGCACCGCCGGCGATGAATCCTGAGGCAATGAGTGTTCCGCGCTCTTTACGGGCCTGATTGAGGCGCACATCCTGCGAGCGGCTTGTTACGTACCAGGCCACGATACCGCCCACGAGCAAAGGGGTGTTGAGCTCTATCGGGATAAACATCCCCAGTGCAAAAGCCAGAGCCGGAACGCCAATCATCGTCAAGATAAGCGAAAGAAAAGCACCGGCAGCATAAAGCATCCAGGGTGCGGCCTTGCCCGACATCATGGGTTCGATGACGGCTGCCATGGCATTGGCCTGAGGCGCAACAAGGGCATTCTCGCCGGTGAAACCATAGGTCTCGTTCAAAATCATGATCACACCGCCCACCGTAGCCGCCGAAACCAATGTCCCCATAAATTTCCAAGTCTGTTGTTTGTAGGGCGACGACCCAAGCCAGTATCCTATTTTGAGGTCGGTGATAAAACCACCGGCCATCGAAAGTGCGGTGCATACCACACCGCCAATGATGAGGGCTGCCACCATGCCGGCAGTGCCAGAGAGTCCCGCCCAAACCAAAACCAACGAGGTGATAATCAGCGTCATCAGCGTCATGCCCGAAACCGGATTGGTGCCCACAATGGCAATGGCGTTGGCCGCAACGGTGGTGAAAAGAAAAGCTATGACCATCACAATGCCCAAGGCAATGAGTGCCTGTGTGAGGTTGTTTACCACGCCAAACATGAAAAAGAGGAAGATGACAAGAGTTGTTGCCAAAAGTCCGATCAGGATGATTTTCATCGGAAGGTCGCGTTGGGTACGTTTGTCGTTAATGGCAACGGATTGTTTGCCCGATAGCTCTTTCACGGCTAATCCGAACGCGCTTTTGATGATACCCGATGAGCGGATGATGCCAATGATTCCGGCCATAGCGATGCCGCCAATGCCGATGTGCCG
>JBDHYV010000153.1:0-6555 GCA_039811545.1 Bacteroidales bacterium
CCAAATGTGCCATTTGCGGGTCGGGTTTTTACATTGCCGCACAACTTCCCGCTTAACGCCCCCCTATGGCGTAATCTCCACTTTTGCCAAAGCTTCACTTAGGGCCAAAGCCTGTATTTTTTGGGTTCATTTTGGAGAAGGTGGGATGAATTTGGTTCATGGTTTCACGTTTATCTCCTCAAAAATAAAGCAAATCTCCATTGCTTCAACATATATCCGATAAATCCTCAACAGACAACCTACCTTCAGATTTAGCCGTTGTTTATTTCTTCAGCGAACCAAAACCTCAAATACTAAACACTCAGACAGGGCATTTTTTTTACTTCTTCAGCAGCGGAATCAGTGCAACACGTTTTTGGTCGGTAAACCGGAAAAAGTACAAACCGGCCTTCAAGGCTGCCAACCGGCCGGAGGCTGTCCAACGCAGGCCTGTACCAGCCTGTGGATGAACTATATCGGAAAAGAGCTGTCGGCCATCCGCAGCAAAAAGGTTAATCTGTATGGTTGATATATTATCCTGACTGACTGTAAAATACACCGCCTCTTCAAACGGATTCGGGAAAATCTTCACAAACCTTTCAGCACTTTGATTCGCCTCAAGCTCCTGATTGCCCATCATCAGGTGATCCATTTTGAAAAATCTGAGAATCGCTTTCATCAAATCGAGACGCTTTTCGGTTTGTGCGGACTGGCCAAAATAGCCAAATTCGTAAAGTGCCGCAATGGTTTTGTAGTTTGCTGTTTCATTGCCCACTGTGGTCCATGCATCCGGTGCAATATCGGAAGTCATCAGAGCGGAAGCGGAAGCATCGGCAGGCATCAGCCTGAAGAGCATAAAATTCACCGGGCCGCTGAAATCGGCCTCCACTTCGGCAAAGGTTGTTTCCTGAATACCCGACAAATGACTGAAAGTCTGCGGATTGGCAATATCCTTTTGTTCAACGCCAAAATAAGTCGGGAAAAATCCCGTACCCAGCCAGCTATAAAACGATTCACGATACACATTCCCGCCCTGATTCAGATAGGTCTTGAGCAGTTCCACCTCATCGGGGCTCAGGCTGATGGTGGTTCCGTAGGTTCCCTGACACACAAAAACCGCCCGGTATTTGTCAATTGAGCTGTCAATGACATTCACGGTCATATTCTGGAGCGACAGGCTGTCGAGTGTTGCGGCAACGGCCTGTGCCGAAGTTGGATCGGTTGATTTTGCCACGATGAGGGCAATATACTGCCCGATACGAAAACTCAGTTCCCTCACCGTTTCAAAACCTAAACTATCTGAAAGTGAAAACTCAAACAGCACAATATGTTCGATCGGGCAGTTTGGACTCACGTGAACCGTCCAGCTCAAGGAATCAGACATTCCGGGCTCAAGGGTTCCGATGTCCTGCTGTGCGGGCAATCCGACGGTCACAAAGGGGTCGGCCGATGCAAGGCTTGCTTTCACTCCAAAGGCCGGAAGGCTGCCAAAGTTAGAAACCTTGAACACCAACTGCGTCGTTTCGCCCGGGTCGAGCAGATGGTTATCATGGTCGTTCACGTAATAGTTGGTCAAATCAAGCTCGCCAGCACCGATGGGCACTGCAATACGCCCGAAGCGTTCGCCGATAGAGGACAAGAAATGAAGCTGAACAAAAATCGTATGCCCGTCGGGACATTCGGGCTTCACTTTGAAAGAAAAAGCATCTTCGAGCACGAAATTCTCGCCTGAACCTAATGAAATATCGGTAGCCAACGAGTCTAATGAAACAAAATAAGGATCAGACGAGCTTAGCGTAGCCGCCGAAATGTGAATCGGCAGGCTGCCGATGTTGGTCAGGCTCAGGTTTGTTTTTACCTCCGATCCGTTTGAGGGAGGTTTCCCACTTGTGGTGTTAAAGCGGCAATTCCAACGAAGGTCATTCGATATTTCCAGCTCTTTGAAGCCCGAAATTCCCCTCTGATCGGTGGTCTGAAACGAAAGTCCGGCACAATTTTGCGGCAATCCCTCATTGGCCGTCAGCAGTCCGTCGCGGCTCAGCCACATACCTGCGGGAATTAGTCCAGGCACTAAGCGGAATGAGCGGTTTTCATAAAAGTTACGTGAGTTAGCATCTTTCAGCAAGGTAAATTCAGTGCCCTGACCAGCCGAAACACCGGCATACCAAAGCACGTTTTCGTCCACCTCAATATTATTGTAGAAAAAATCAATGTTTCCGTCGGGATAAAGGGTAACGGCAAATTCGCCTTCACCGATAGGATTATTGTAATAAATCAGGTCGAGGTTCCATCGGAAAGTCGCATGCGTTTCATCGCCTTCGTACCAAATTCCTTTCTGACTTTTGGTCCCCTCATAAAAGAGGACAGGCGCAAAAAGAAATGCCGAGATATTTTTCATTTCTCTGAAAAGGTGATATGAGTCGCGCAAATAGCGCCACGGAAAAATGTCTTTTTCGAAAAGGATAAAACCGGCCTTGTTGACATACACCGTGTCGAAGTGTTCGCCATAGAACGGAAAACTGAAACCTAAAGCCTTGGTTGCAAATTTGTTGTATGGTTCTTCGGGCAGTAGCTGTTGTTGCGAAGCCTGGGGCATAGGCAGCGTTGTCATCTGTTGGTGATAAGGCGTAAGCAGTTTCCAGTTGTAAGGCAGGCTGCCTCCGATGGCTTCCATCCGAAAGCTGTCGTCGAAAAGCGGAATTTCTTCCGTGATGATATCCACCGTTTCAAACACCGGCTGATGAATGATTTTTAACAAGGTGGATGTATTATTCACCAGCGGCGTGTTGGTTGCTGCGCATGGCACTTCAATGAGTGGGTCCGTAGCATAATCCATCAGCGAAAAGGCAATGATTTCGCCGTTGCCGGTGGAGTATGGGTCGTTTTCGAGCACTTCAAGAAAAAACGCAGCAGGTTTTCCCGGCTCGACAAAACTGAGCAATGGGGTGATGTCGAGACCAAACTCGATGATCTTATGGGCTTCATTGGATGTGCCACCCTGCATAAAATGTTTTCCGCCCTGATAGTTAAAAACCGGAAAATCAAGTAGATGTTTGGGTTTAGTAGCCGACGGATCAGCCGAAACACCGGCCCTCACCTTGATCTGCTCCCGCAGGTTATGTTTCAAATTGACTTTGATGGCCAACTGAGGGCGGTAATCTTTTTTCACGTCCATCACATGCACCATATTGCCCCACATCCCGCCATTGTATTCGTTGAGGGCGAGGGTTCTGTAGAGGGCATAATAAAACCCTTGATTTCCCCAGGCCTCGCCATAGGAGTTGGCAATTTTCAATGCTCCGATTTCCCAGTCGCGCATATCCACCACACCATCACCGTTGATATCCAAGTGATTGGTAAACTGTCCGTCGTTGTTTACATCGTATCGGATGCTGTCGTTATAGCCCACAATGGTCATGGCGTGGGTAGCCACAGTTCCGGGAAAAGCGGCAACAATTTTTTTTCCGGCTTCGGGGGTTCCCGGCGGAATGGTTACAAGATTATAGGGCGTTCCCGAAGCAAAATTGGCCACCCCGCCCACGGCAGCACCTTCGTTGTGGTGTGCCAGCCAGTGTTTCAGCAAGAGCAATCCCTGTTCGTTTCCGGTTCTTATCATGTTGATTTCGGCAGCCCTGTTGCACATTGCATTGTAATAGAGATCGTATCCAGATTTCCAAATCACACCTTCATCAATGGCCATGCCTCCATAAGTATTCAGATCGGGCGTTCCCACAGCTTTCACTATCTCCATGCTATGAAGGTAATTGACACCGTAATAGCCGTCATAACTCATAAAATTGTACGCAAAATGCGAAGGATACTGATTGAAAGAAAGAGAAGCCGGCACCTCGCGCTTCCGGCACATCTCGTAGGTAAAAAGATAGCCAATAGAAGAAGCCTGCCCGCAGGAAGCTCCAATTTGGTTAAATATAGGTCTGAAATAGGGTGTTTGGGAGTTATCTACCATGGCGGGAAGTTCAATGCGAGAAAAAGCCGAGGGGAGCTGCAACTCTTCAATCGTCATATTGGTTGATGGATGAAGCTCTTCAGGCAAAACAACATGCTGGGTTACTGCCAGTTGAGAAAGAAAAGAAAAGACCATGAGGATTCCTGTGCGGATAGATTTCTTCATGAGATGAGGATTTTGAAACACCATTCAAAATTAGAAAAACAAAGCCACATTCATCATCGGGTAACGGAAATGATTCATAAGGTGCAACATCATGGCATCGAAAGGGTAAAATCGCTATTTTTGCAGGTTCATGGTCACCGTTGTCGCGGCGTTGTTTCGACGTCGAGGAAAGTCAGGACAGCACAGGGCACCATACTTCCTAACGGGAAGGGGGCAAAAGGGCAACTTTTTGTTCACAGCCAGTACCACAGAAAATTACCGCCCTGCCGGTTTTCGGCAGGGTAAGGGTGAAAACGTGAGGTAAGAGCTCACGGCTTCGGGTGGCGACATCCGGTGCGGGTAAACCTTATGGGCTGCAAGACCAAATATGCCGGCGCCGGCTTCTTTTGAAGCCTGTAAGGCGGCTCGTCTGAGCCGGTGGGTAGGTCGCTAGAACCTTTTGGTGACAAAAGGGCCAGATAAATGACAACTTCGTACAGAATCCTGCTTATGAGACCATGAGAAACCGGCCGGCTCCGTGTCGGCCGGTTTTTATAAAATTTTTAGAAAAAACAATGGCTCACTCAAGCCCGGCAATAAGTTGAACAAGCTAACGTTTCATTATCACAAAAAAAAGAAACACCGTATGCCCGATATTGTAACAGTGTCAAAAAAAAGAAAAAATCCGTTGATGATGCGGAATTTAATTCGTATAGTATTATTTATCAACATTTTAATTCCCATTTCGCTTTCTTCACAGAACCGTTTCAACCTTTCTGACTCCGAACTTCTTCTGTCGGAAACGCTCCGGTTGGCCGAGGAAGGGCAGTTTGGAGCCATACGCCAGAACATCCGTGAGTTTCGAAACCACAACATCGGATTTTTGCCCCTCGCCCAGGCCGATCTGGCTTATTATGATGCACTTAGTGCCCTCGAACTCAAGGATAAAGATGCAGTTGAAACGGTGCGAAACTTCAAAGAAACCTATCGCGGAAGCCAATGGAACAACAAGGTATTGTTTTTGGAAGGGCGTGTGCTTTTTAGCGAAAAAAAATATGCCGAAGCTCTTCGGGTGCTGCAAGAGGTTGACACCCTGGGACGCCCCTCAGCCGAAAACGGCGAGTTAGCCTATCGCAAAGGATTTTGTTTGCTCCGGCAAAACAATGCCGACGAAGCCATCATCCAGTTCGAAGAAGCTATCCGGCATAAAAGCCCGTTCCGAAACGCTTCCCTTTATTATGCCGGGCATATTTATTACAGCAAAAAAAAGGCTGACGAAGCCTCTGCCGCCTTGCGACAGGTGAAACATCTGCCGCAATACAAGAAAATCGCACCTTACTATCTGTTTCAGATTGCGTACTGGCAAGGCGATTATGAACAAGTGAAAGTAACAGGCAGCGATTTGTTGCAAAATGGCGACAGTCGCCGCCGCGCCGAGGTGCTTCCCTTGCTTGCCGATGCCTGTTTCAAAACCGGCCAAACCGAAAAAGCCTTGGAATATTACGCACAGCTTGAGAAGCTAAACCGCAGCAAACTCAACGATGCCGATTATTATCAGATGAGCCTGGCTCGTTATGAAGCAGGACAGTTTAAAGAAGCAGCCGAGACTTTCAGGCAACTCAAAGGCGGCAACGACAGTCTCGATCAAAACGCTTCGTATTTGCTGGCACAATGTTATCTGAAAACCAATCAGAAAATTGCCGCGCGAACGGCTTTCCTCAATGCAACGAATCTCGGCAGCGATGAAACCATTCACGACGACGCTTTGATGAACTATGCCCGTCTGGCGCTTGAAACTGGCAACGACCCTTATCAGGACGCAACCACCCTGCTGGCTGGATTCATTGCAGAAAAACCCGACAGTCCGCTACGCTCCACTGCCAACGAGCTTTTGGTAAAACATTATTTGGTTACTAAAAATTATGACGAGGCTCTTTCGGCACTGGAGACCTCGCGCAAAGGCAACCCTTCGCTGCAGGCAGCATACGAACGCTTGGTTTTTGGCCTTGCCACCGATCATTTCAATCAGCAGCAATACGATAAAGCCATCCTTTATTTCAGGAAGCTCAATTCCACTACATCGGGAACACTATCGGCTCAATCAGCCTTTTGGATTGCCGAGTCGTATTTCAGGATAAAAGATTACGTGGAAGCCCAACGGCTGTTTAAACAGTTTGCAGCCCACAAGTCGGCTGCGGCCAGCGGCTTGCTCCCACTCGCAACCTACGGGCTGGCCTACACCCATTTTCAACTCAGGCAATACAGCCAGGCCTTGCCGCTTTTCAAAAGTTATCTTGCCAAACCCGACCCACAACAGCCGGCCTTGTCCACCGATGCCCAGTGCAGGATAGCCGACTGCCATTTTATCGCCAAATCGTGGCAGGCAGCCATTGATGCATACAGTCCGGTGGCTTTGTCAAAAAATCCCGAGAGCGATTATGCCCTATTTCAAAGTTCCATGGCCT
>JBDHYV010000154.1:0-6539 GCA_039811545.1 Bacteroidales bacterium
TAAAGAGACCCTTTTCGACAATATTACGCATCCTTTGGCCATTCTTTTGTTGCAAATCGTTACCATTCTTGTTGTTGCGCGTTTGTTTTCGTGGTTGTTTTCAAAGGTTGGTCAACCCAGTGTGATTGGCGAGATTGTGGCGGGCATTGTGTTGGGGCCATCGCTGGTGGGATACTATTTTCCGGGCTTCACCGCCTTTCTTTTTCCGGAACATTCTCTGGAGAATCTTCATTTTTTAAGCCAGATTGGTCTCATTCTTTTTATGTTTGTCGTGGGCATGGAGCTTGACCTAAGCGTGTTGAAGAAACAGGCTCACGAAGCAGTGGTTATCAGTCATGCCAGTATCATTTTTCCATTTGCGTTGGGTCTTGGCTTAGCCTATTTCATCTATTTGCCTCATGCCCCCAAAGGGGTTCCGTTTATTTCGTTCGGGTTATTTCTGGGAATCTCGATGAGCATTACGGCTTTTCCGGTTTTGGCCCGGATTGTACAGGAAAGAGGGATTCATAAAACCAGAGTCGGTGCAATTGTGATCACTTGTGCGGCCGCCGATGATGTCACAGCGTGGTCGCTCTTAGCCGTTGTGATTGCCATTGTCAAAGCGGGCTCACTGCTCAGTGCTTTGCCCACAATTATAATGGCAGTAGGCTATGTGTTTGTCTTGTTAAAAGTTATCCGTCCTTTTCTGAAACGTGTTGGCGATCTTCATGCCTCGCCAGAGATACTGAGCAAGGATGTGGTGGCCATGTTTTTTTTAGTTCTACTCATCTCGTCCTATACCACCGAAATCGTTGGCATTCATGCCCTTTTCGGAGCTTTTATGGCAGGTGTGGTGATGCCCGACAATACGAAGTTTAAACGTATTTTCATTGAAAAGGTGGAAGATGTGGCACTCGTGTTGTTGCTTCCACTGTTTTTTGTGTACACAGGACTTCGTACACAGCTGGGTCTCCTTAACGATCCGGAAATGTGGCAGTTAGGTCTGGCTGTGGTAGCAGTCGCCATTACAGGAAAATTTGTCGGCAGTGCAGTAGCAGCACGTTACACAGGTCGCAACTGGCACGACAGCCTTACTATTGGTGCCCTGATGAATACGCGAGGGCTTGTGGAGCTGGTGGCCTTAAATATTGGTTATGATTTGGGCGTGCTTACTCCCGAAATCTTCACCGTACTGGTGCTGATGGCTCTGATTACTACTTTTATGACTGCGCCATCACTGCATTTTATTGAAAAACTCTTTGCGCCCAAAAAAGTGTCATCACAACAAGAAGTGGGCGATCATCGTAAATACTCCATCTTGCTTTCTTTCGGCAATCCTGAGATGGGGAAGACACTTCTTGATTTGGCTCATGCCTTGACTGCGAAACAAGCACTCAACACTACAATTTCGGCTTTGCATCTTTCACCGATAGGTATGTTTAACAAGTATAAAGTTGAAAAATACGAGCGTGAAAGCTTTGAACCTGTGCTCAAAAAGGCTCAGCTATTGGGTCGAAAAGTTAAAACACTCTTCAAAGTTTCGGAAAATATAGGCAATGATATTGTCGAAATGGCAAACAACGGTGGCTACGATCTCTTGTTGATGGGCATCGGCCAATCTATTTACGAGGGCAGTGCTCTGGGCAACCTGATCAGTTATTCGGGCTCACTTCTTCAGCCCGACAGGCTCTACAACAAAATTATCGGCCGTGAGAAGCTTTTTGCCGGAAATCTGTTTCCGCCAATAACACTTCAGGTACTCGAAAAAACAAGAAAACCTGTAGGAATTCTAATCAACAACGAACTTCAGGAACCTCAAAATTTGCTATTGCCTCTTTTTTCGCCTCAGGATGCCTTTTTAATAGAGTATGCTAAAAAAATCATCACCAACTTTGGAGCGCAGGTCATGGTAGTAGATGATGTCAAAGAAGGAGGGATGGATCCTGTTTTAAAGGAAAGGATACGGTCTATTGAAAATATTGCACCCGATTATATTGCCCTGACGAGCCGCACTATTTTCGGCGAGCCGGCTTCAGACGCTTTCGACTTGATGATGGTCAGCCTCACGGGCTGGACAATGATGGTGAAAAACGATGACCCTTGGGTCGGCTTAGGGTATTCGGTATTAGTAGTGTCGCATCCGGTTGATTTTAACTAAGTTTTGTGCCGTTTTTCCCCGGCTGGGTGAGGATAAGCCGCAGTGCCGAGTCTTTAGTGATATAGGCCCAGGCCCAGTTGATGAAGATGATGAGTTTGTTGCGGACGCTCAGGATAAGCATCAGATGCAAAAACATCCAGACGACCCAGGCAGGGAAGCCGGTAAATTTGAGAAATGGCAGGTCAACGATGGCTTTGTTGCGTCCAACGGTGGCCATGGCGCCCAAGTCGCGGTATTCATATTCTTTGGCAGCCTTTCCGGTCTCTATTTTTTTCATGTTTTTGGCTAAGTTTAGTGCCTGATTGATGGCCACATTGGCCAATTGCGGATGTCCTTTTGGGTATTTTGGGGTTTCCATCAGGGCCATATCGCCCAATACGAAAATATCGTTTTTGCATCCGACAGGTCTGTTGATGCGGTCAACTTTCACCCTTCCACCTGGGGCAAGACAGCTCTCGGGCAGCCCCTGGATGGTATTGGCCGTGACACCGGCAGCCCAAATCAGACTCTTGGTCCGGATGGTGTTGCCGTTGTTGAGCGTCAGAGTTTCGCCATCATAATGTGTTACTATTGTCTCCGTCATGATTTCGATGCCCATTAGCTGAAGATAGCGGTATGAGGCAGCCCGAGCCTTGTGGCTCATGCTGTTGAGGGTGCATTTGCTCCCTTCGATGAGGGTGATCCTGAACTTGGAGAAGTCAATGCGGGGATAATCCTGTGGCAGCACGTTTTTTTTGATTTCGGCAAAAGCACCGGCAAGCTCAACACCGGTTGGACCGGCACCAACGATAACTAAGTTCGACAAAGCTTCCTTTTCACTCTCCGGTGCCGAAATGATATTTTCAAATGCCTGAAGGATATGGTTGCGGATGCCGATGGCCTCGTATGTAGTCTTGAGCGTGAGGGCATGTTCGCTAATACTCTGATTGCCGAAGAAATTGGTTTTGCAACCCATAGCTAATACTAAATAGTCATAACCGTATTCGCCAATGCTGGTTTGGATTTTATGAGCAGTAGGATCAACGGACAACACTTCAGCCAAACGGATGTGCACGTTTTTTTGCCCCCTGAAGATGTGCCGAAGCGGAAACGAGATGCTCGATGGTTCAATCTGCGAAGTGGCTACTTGATAAAATAAAGGCTGAAACTGATGATGATTTAACCGGTCGAAAAGGATGACCTCGAATAAATCTTTATCTAACTTTTTAACGAAGTTGATGCCCGCAAAACCACCGCCTACGACGATAACTGTCTTTATATTTCCCATTTTCGTTTTGTTTCTATGCAATAAACAAACTGTTGCGAATCTTTGTTCAGCAATAAAAACTGAAAAATTAAAGGTTTTCTAGTGTGTTGCACAAATACCTTATTAAAGAGTTTGATGATTGTTGAGATTCCAACCGACTCAGTCCAAATTCAAAAACCTCTTTGTGAACTTAGTGTATGCACTCTGTAACCTCCTTTGTGGTTGAAATTCAAATTCGTAACCATAGGAAATACCAAGAAGGCACAGCGAAGCATAGAGTTGTTATTTTCGGCTCGATGAAAATAGAAACCATTGTGGTTGAATTATTGTACCTGTCATATCTACCTTTGCCTCTGAAAAAAAGTCCAATCATGTCAATAAGCCTTCCTTTAGCAGATCAGATTATCCGTTTCAACCGCGAATTGTCATACACCGGAACACTTCCCCCTGGTTTTGGGGTGCTGAACCCTTTTCTCGAAAATCCTGAAACGATGGAAGTGATGGAACGTTTTTACCGGAAATATTACGCTGACTTCAAACCACGCCGGTTCATTATCGGCATCAATCCCGGCAGGCACGGCGCCGGCACTACAGGTGTACCATTTACCGATACCAAACGCCTGGAACAAGTGTGTGGCATCAGCATGAAAAGTGAACAAACCCATGAAGTGTCATCGGTGTTTGTGTATGATATGATTGCTGCTTTTGGGGGTGCGGAGGCGTTTTACAATCAGTTCTATATCAACTCGCCATTCCCCTTGGCCATTGTACGACAACAAAAAGATGGCCGTTGGCTGAATGCTAACTATTATGACGATCTTAACCTTTTTGACTATGTGAAGGTATTTATGGCCGAAAGCATGAAACGCCATTTTGAGTTGGGTTTAGACTGCAAGGAAGTCTTTGTGCTGGGAAAGAAAAATGCCCGCTATCTTGACGAGCTGAACAAACAACACCGTTTTTTCGACAAAATGACGGTCCTTGATCATCCACGCTATATTCAGCAATACCAATCGCGAGAAAAACAATTCTATATTGACAAATATCTCAGCGCTTTTGCCAAAGGACATTGAGCCTGCATTTTGTTTCTCACCATCCGGCCGGATGCAGCTTCTGTGCTTCGCAAAAAGCCGTAATTTTACCTGCTTTATTATCCGTCAATTTTCTTGAAAACCATTATAAAACATGAACCGTTTTTTTGCTATCGTTTTTCTTTTTGCTGTCGGTTTTTCCGCTCAGGCACAAGAATATCGGCCTTCAGAGGCCAACTTGACCAAGCGTGCGCTTTTTCAGGATATGAAGTTTGGAATGTTCATCCATTGGGGGCCATCGAGCATATTGGGTGCCGGCGAATGGGTGATGAACAACCGTGGTATCCACAAAGATGAATACAAGAAACTGCAGGATGCCTTCTTTCCGCAACACTTCGACGCAAAGACATGGGTTTCAACAGCAAAGCAGGCCGGGATGAAATACATTGTCTTTGTTACCCGCCATCACGACAGCTTTTCCAACTGGGATACACAATATTCAGATTGGAAAATCACCAACACCCCCTACGGTCAAGATGTGTTGAAAGCCTTAGCCGATGAATGCCGGCAGCAAGGCATCCATTTAGGACTTTATTATTCACTTACCGATTGGTATCGCAACGACTATCCTCACCAGACCGGTCGTACCGGAAAGAAAACCGGCCGCCTTGGCGAAGGCAATTATCAGGCTTATCTGCAGTTTATGAAAAACCAACTGACCGAATTACTTACCCAATACGGCGATGTGTTGTCGGTTTGGTTCGACGGTCATTGGGATCAGACCAATGTGGAAGGAAGCGATGATTTGCGTTCGCGCCTCGACTGGAGATACGATGAAATTTACGGCTTGATTCACAAGTTGCAACCGGCTTGCCTCATCGGAAACAACCATCATCTTGATCCGTTTCCGGGCGAAGATTTTCAGATGTTTGAGCGCGACTTGCCCGGGCAGAATAAAAGCGGTTTTAGTTTTCAGGCACCTTCCGACGAGTTGCCTGTCGAAACTTGCGAAACCATGAATAACTCATGGGGCTATAACATCACCGACGAAAACTACAAAAGTTCAACTACCCTCATCCATTTTTTGGTGAACGCAGCCGGCCGCAATGCCAACCTGTTGCTCAACATCGGACCGCGCCCTGATGGCAGCATCCCCGATGTTTTCGCCGACACTCTGTCGAAAATTGGCGAATGGCTGAATCGCTACGGAGCGACCATTTACGGCACGCGCGGAAAAATGATTGAGCCACAGGAATGGGGCGTGGTAACAGCCACCAAAAACAAAGCTTATGTACATCTGCTTCGGCCTGTGAACCAGAATTTTGTGTTTCTACCCGGATTTGTCCCGAGGGTAATACAGGCCAGATTGTTTCCCGATGGCCGGAATCTTCGTTTCAAACAGCAGCCCGAAGGTCTGTTTATCTCTATTGACAATATCGTTTGGGAAAAGCCTGACACAGTGATTGAACTCCTGCTGAAATAGAAAGACGATTCGTTCCGATTGCGGTCGTAGGGCGGGGAAGAAGGAATCCCTTTCTGTTTTGGTCAGCCACAAACAAACCCGAGCTATGGTCTTTGATTTAAGCTTTTTCTGAAAGAATTTTTTCCAATGCTGCAATTTCATCGCGCAGACGCGCAGCCTCTTTGAAATCAAGTTCTTTGACGGCCTCCTGCATGCTGCGTTTGCTTTTGGCGATGGTTTTCGTAAGTGCTTCTTTCGACATATAAGCCACTACCGGATCGTTGGCCACATTGGGGTTTGTCGGTTCGGGATAAGCATTATGACCTTCGGCGGCCACATCTACCAAGGCTCCCTGGCCAAGGATGGAAGTCATGGTTTTACGAATAGTCGTTGGGGTAATGCCGTGTTGGTTGTTATACGTCATCTGTTTTTCGCGGCGACGCAAAGTCTCGTCAATGGTTCGTTGCATCGAGCCGGTGATGGTGTCGGCATACATGATCACTTTGCTTTCGACATTGCGGGCGGCGCGTCCTGCGGTTTGGGTGAGCGACTTCTCCGAACGCAGAAAGCCTTCTTTATCGGCATCTAAAATGGCCACTAAGCTCACTTCGGGGAGGTCGAGGCCTTCGCGCAACAGGTTCACGCCCACCAATACATCAAACT
>JBDHYV010000155.1:0-6495 GCA_039811545.1 Bacteroidales bacterium
CACCCCTATTGCATATATCTTCACTTTGGCCGAAGCTTCGCCGATGGCCAAAGCATTGGTTTTCAGTTTGGTTGTGAGAGGCATGGGGTGTTGTCGGTTCATGTTTTGGTTTTTTGCACTTCAAAGTTACGGGCTTTTTCGTTGCTTACAACAAAAAAGAGATTTTTTCCGTTTTCCGGCAGACGATATATCTAACACGGATAGGCTTCACTGTTTTTGGATTTGTCAGAAGCTGAAATAGCATTACGCATCGGATGACTTGCGTGAGAAGGTCGTCACAGATGCGAAAAACAATTTTACAGGTTTTGAGGTACTCTCTACTATCATCCGCAAATTCGCCCCAATTTGTTTCATCAGCCACAAATGTGTGAAAAAGGACAACATTTTCCAGAAAAACAATTTTTTATACTAAAATCTATATCGCTGTTTATCAATTATTTATTCGTTGATAAACGTTTAACAACACTTGTTTACGTATCTAACTGGTTATTAAACGACTAATCCTGCCGGCTCGTTCTAATTTTGCTTCGTCAATTCGTTCACTTGTCAAACTTAAAACTTGAAACCATGACAACAATGAGAAACTCCGTACAATTGATCGGACATGCAGGCAAAGATCCTGAAGTAAAAACCATCCTGAACGACCGCAAAATGGCGCGGTTTTCGCTCGCAACCAATGATTATTACACCAATAATAAGGGCGAGCGTGTAGAACAAACCCACTGGCATCAGATTACGGCCTGGGGCAAATTGGCCGAAATCGTTGAAAAAGAAGTCGCAAAAGGAAAGCAGATTTTGGTAAGCGGCAAGTTGAGTACTAACAACTGGGAAGACAAAGACGGCAACAAACGCTATAGCGTTGAAGTGCTAGCCAACGAAATTGCCGTTTTCTCTTAACGTACACCAAAGCAAACTCATTCACTTTATTTACAACGATTAAACGACAAGAATCATGAATACTACAGAAAACACCCTCAAGCTCATTGGAAGGCCCGGTAACCAGCCTACCATCAAATATTTTGAAAACAACGGAATGTTGGCCCGATTCTCGTTTTTCACCCTCGAAAAAGTGTTGCAGGACGATGGCAGCACGCGTTGGAAAACCAAGTGGCACAATGTTGTTGCCTGGGGAAAAGTGGCCGAGGAAGTCAGCCGACAGGTTAAAAAAGGCGTCAGAATGGTGATTGTTGGCAAAACCAACGAGGAAAAATACACGGATAACAAAGGTGTTGTTCGCACAACACAGGAAATTGTGCTCTATAACCTCTCGGTTTTGGACAAAGAACCTGCCTGAACCAAGCCTGACCGCTAATCTCAAACCCCATAAGGCAAATGCCTTATGGGGTTTTTGTTTTGCTCTGCTTTTAAAGTACGCAAATCATTAGGCCAATCATTTCCCAATTCCTAATTTTGCCGGAAATTTGAATATCATTGGAAATGACACTGACAAAAAATGGAAATCCGGCTGTGGTCGGATTGGCGGGCTTTGGCCTGACAACACTCTTATTGCAATTTCACAACATCGGGCTAATGGGATTAGGCCCTGTAGTTGCCATGGGGTTTATCTTCGGCGGACTGGCTCAAATGATTGCCGGTTTTCAGGAGCAGAAAATGGGAAATAATTTTGGATATAGTGCTTTTGTGGCCTATGGTGCCTTTTGGATAGGTCTTGGCATTATCTGGTTGTTAAATTTTTTCAACATCTATGTGTCTTCTGCCACTGATGTAGGCTACTATCTGGTGGCATGGACACTTTATACTGCCATTATGTTCATTGCTTCACTGCGGGTGCACAAGGCAATGACCTTTACTTTCGGTACATTGCTTTTAGGATTTGTGTTGCTGGATATGGGGCATTTTGGAAACCCGCTATTTAATGTTATCGCAGGCTATGAGCTTATCATTTGTGCGTTGGGAGCATGGTATATGATGGCAGGAATCATCATCAATGACTTGGCAGGCAAAGTAGTGCTAAAAATGGGAAGCCCACTGCTGAAATAAAATCCAAGGCTTTTCTGTTCATAACTGCAGAACACATCATCTATTTTAAACACAATCTACTGATGCACTGTTAATTCAAAAGCTAACTTTGTTATTTTGGGTTGTACAAGCTATACGATACGTTTTACATTTGAAACAGAAATAGTTCACGCGCGGCCGATGTAGTAATAATGGCTCACAGCAGGGATAGGTTTGGAGAGACTGCAAACAAATGATGTTTCCGGTTTGAAATTTTTCTTCTTTAAGCATTTTCAACACGAAGCCCAATTTGTTATAGTCAAGCTTTTTTTATTGTTGCTATCTTTGTGTGAACAATCATCAAAAGTTACCTCATGAAAGCTTTATTCAAGCTGCTTTTGTCGCTACTATATCCTGATGTTTGCCCCGGCTGTGGCGAACTGCTTCAACGGGACGAAAAAGTGATTTGCTTGAGTTGCCAGTATTTAGCACCAAGGACAGGATACGAAAATGTGGGTGACAATCCGATTGCCCGTATCTTTTGGGGTCGGGTTCACCTTCATGCAGCAAGTGCCACCTTTTTCTTCGCCAAAAAAGGCCGCATCCAACACCTTATTCACGAACTGAAATACAAAGGCAACCAGGAGGCCGGCTTTTTTTTGGGCGAAGAAATGGGAAAAGCCTTGCATCAGTCAGCATTTTTCAGCGATATAGATGTTCTGATTCCTGTGCCTTTGCATCCAAAAAAAGTCAAAGTCAGGGGCTACAACCAAAGCGAAATCATTGCAAAAGGCATGATGCGCCACCTTCCGGCCGCCATCAGCACCCATCATTTGGTGCGTGCCGTAGCCACCGAAACCCAGACCAAAAAGTCGCGCGAGGCCCGCTGGAAAAACGTGAAAGACATCTTTGCAGTAAGCCATGCCAACGAATTAGAAGGCAAACACCTGTTACTGATTGACGATGTGATCACCACCGGAAGTACTATCGAAGCCTGCGCACAAAAACTACTAGAGATACCAGGCGTCAAAGTGAGCGTGGCCGCCGCAGCCTGCGCCGTAAACTAAACCCACTTTGGCCGAAAACGAAGCCAAAAGAAAGTGAAAAGATTGCTCAAAAAAAGAAGGGTGATCAACCATAAAAACCATTGCAGCGGATACTGACTCTTATAAAACCAAGTTGAGAGGTTTCCTATAAGAATCCATTGGAATACATATACCTGCGTAACATGTTTTCCGTTCCAAGCCAACCACCGCCCTTCGATACCCAAGTTGTTTCCGCGCACGAGCAAATGAATAAGAATCAGCTCCCAAAGAACGAAGCATAAGTTCCAGAGAACATGTAAAAACGAATGATGGTAATAGTCTTGAAGCACAATGGCCGAAGAAAATCCAAAGTCAAAGCTCGAAAGCAAAACAAGCGTTAACAGCAAAAGAGCACCCCATTGAACCTCCTGCCGCGCAAAAAATACAGCAGTGCTGTCCCATACTATTTTTGCAATCACGCCTGCAATGGGATAAGCCCCCCAGGGAAGAAGCGGAAAATAAGACCAACTGTTGTTGCCATAAAAAAAGGCCAAAAAGTACTTTATCCATTCATTATTACCCACGTAAACAGGTAGGTAGGAGTTTAATGAGGCAAGAGCTAAAAAGCTAAGAGCCCATAATGCCGTATTTTTTGCAAACAGTTTAAACAACAAGCTACACAGAATCAGGCTCAATCCGGCAAGAAAAAAGATATCAACTCCGAAAAGGTAATCCGGTATATGTGCACTAAGATTCCCGCTAGCTGTTTTGATGAAAAGGTGAGCATTAAGCCCGATATTGAGCAAAAAGCCCCAAGCCAGCAATTTAAGACCCCGTTTCAGGACGCCTTTTTGCACATTTCCCTGAAAGGCAAAAAAACCCATCAAAAACATGAAAACAGATGCCGCCGGCGGGCCGCCCAAGAACAAGCTCAGCTTTCCGGCTGTACCCATATACCATTCGGGAATGGCAAAAAGCTCGGTCAGGTGAACCTGTACCATCAATAGCACTGCAATACCTTTTGCAATATCGGCCGTCATCCAACGGAAATTTTTGGTCTTTTGGCCGGAAATAGGAACAACTCTCACCCCTTCAACGCGTATTTTGTGCAAACTTATTCCTATTTCGTTAAGGCCAAACCAATGCTTAAAATCTTGTACCGAATTGCGTGAAAACTGTAAAAACAAAAGATGTTGGAAGTCATTACCTTTGCGGCATAAAAAAAATTTTCGATGAAATCGAGCATGATAAAGAAAACACAAACTGCTGATGCGAATATATTCATGCGAGATTCCATCTGACCTATTAAAAACAAATTATTCACAGATGAAAGCATCATTTTCTATTGGCATAGCCGTCATCATTTTCTTCGTGGGTTGGCAGTCGGTCCATGCACAAATTACGCCCGAAACCACCTATTCCCATTCGGGAACCTATACTGAACTGAGCTATTCGGGAACAAAATTTTTTCTGATGGACGTTGGAGCCTCGCAATGCCGCATCAACAATCAAAACCACAGCCTGTGGAAAACCATCAATCTTTCCATTCCGGCCAACAATTATCTTTATGACATCAAATATGTTTCGGAGGGTCTGTTTACTGCCGATAACGGTCTTTGTCTGGCTTATTTTTACTATTCTTTTAACGAAACAGGCCAATATTACATCTATAATGCCAAAATCATCCGCGAAAATGGCACGGTTTTGCTCAATCTCCCGGGTTGTCAGTATTTGTATGTCCACACTCTGGCCGATGGAAGCTCAAAATTAGTTGCTTATCAGTATGATTACTCCGTTACGCCATACAGCATTCAAACGGCAGTTTACAACCTTCCGGACACGCAGATTTCGCTCAATGAATCTCATGCTGGTCAAATGCCGGCCTGGCCAAATCCAGCCACTGATTTTATCCAGATTCCTTATCATCTCTCTGGCGACACACAGGGTACTCTCATCCGGTTTTTCGGTCTTGATGGGCGCGAGTTATGGATTAAAACGCTCGAACAGCCGACCGGAGTCTTATCCATTCCTGTGGTTTCCTATCCGCGCGGAACCTATTTCTATCGCATCGAAACGCCAAATCAGCCGGCCTTTGTCTCAAAGATTGTGCTCTATTAAAGCGTAGGAAATCAATCCGGATCAAAAGATGTGCGATTTTTTTCATCTTTGCATCAAAGTATTCCCATTATGAAAAAATCCATCGCACTTGTAGCCCACGACAATCGTAAAAACGATCTGGTGGAATGGGTGAAACACAACCGTGAAAAACTGTCGGGTCATCGGTTTTTTGCCACCGGAACCACCGGCAGCCTTATAAAAGAAGTTTTAGATAATGTTGTGTGCCTCAAATCGGGGCCTTTAGGCGGCGACCAACAATTGGGCGCAATGATTGCCGAAGGCAAGATTGATTTTATGATCTTTTTCTGGGATCCGATGACAAGCCAACCACACGATGTAGATGTGAAAGCACTGCTGCGAATGTCGGTGCTTTACAATATTCCCACCGCAAGCAACCGGTCAACTGCCGATTTTCTCATCACCTCCACCTTGTTTTCCGACGAAACTTATGTACCCCTTCGTAAAGACTATTCATCATATTTGAGCCGTCATCACGGCAAATAGTCATTGAATATCAGTCGTTATAGAACATTTAGCAGCTTTCGCCGGTTTTTGCTACATTTGTAGCCCTTCTGGCGCAAAATTATTGCATTTTTTTAGCTCAGATGATTGAATCATAATATGACCTCTTCAACAAACTCAACACAACTGCCATGAAACCATTTGACTTATCCAAGCATTACGACAACATTGTTAGGGCGGCGATTGATGCCGGCATAGCAATTTTAGAAGTTTATGCCACCGATTTCCGAGTTGACTTCAAGCAAGACAACAGCCCTTTGACACTGGCCGACACCAAGGCCAACGATATCATCATCAAGACTTTGGAAAAAACCGGTTTGCCTTATGTCAGCGAGGAGACACAGTTTTCGGCGTATCACGTGCGCGAAAACTGGGAGCGTTTTTGGTTAGTTGACCCACTTGATGGCACCAAAGAATTTGTGAACCGCAACGGCGAGTTCAGTGTGAATATCGGGCTTATCGAAAATCAGAAGCCGGTGATGGGTATCATTTATGCCCCCGTGAACGACATTTTATATTTCAGCGATGAAAATGGTGCCTGGAAGTTGGAATTTGCCAAAGGCTTGGTGATGGCCAATCCTGGTCTGGCTCATCTGAAACGTCAGGCATCAAAACTGCCATTATCACGCAAAACGAACGATTATACGGTTGTTGTCAGCCGTTCGCATCTGAACCCCGAAACGACGGAATTTATCAACAAAACCAAACGTCATCACGACAGCATCCGCATTGTCTCGCGCGGCAGCTCATTGAAAATGTGTATGATAGCCGAAGGGAATGCCGATGTTTATCCACGTTTCGGGCTGACGTCGGAATGGGATACTGCGGCCGGTCATGCCATCGTTTTGGCTGCCGGCGGGAAAGTGGTTCA
>JBDHYV010000156.1:0-6459 GCA_039811545.1 Bacteroidales bacterium
TTTTGTTCAATAGATCGAGCTGTTTTCGCTTAGTGCTTATCTCGATTTGGGTCTTCACGCGGGCCACTAATTCAAGGCCGTTGAAAGGCTTGGTAACATAGTCATTGGCACCCGTCTCGAATCCTTTGACTATGCTTGCCGCGTCGGTTTTTGCCGTCAGGAAGATAATAGGCACAATTTTAGTTCGTTCGTTGGAGCGAAGCCGCCGACACACCTCAAAGCCGTCAATGCCGGGCATCATCACATCGAGCAGTATGAGGTCAAAATCGTGCTCCAAGGTCAGATCGAGTGCTTTGGTACCATCCGTTGCAAAGGCAATCTGCAGATTCTGACCTTTGAGCAGATTCCCGACAATCTGGATGTTTCGTGGATTATCGTCAACAACTAAGACATTCATTCTCAATAGTTCATGTTTTATTTTCAAAATCTTCAACATTTACCATTTGCCTAAACTTTCCAAGACATTGTTCAATTTCTTCGATATCGAATGTCTCGACAGCACTCCTCAGGGTGGCTGCAAAGCCGTTGAGGCTAAAAATCGGATTTGCAAGAGCAAATTTTTCAAGTTGCGAAGTAAAGTCGGTGCTGTGATTAATAAAATGGCTTTGTTCGGCTTTCAAGAAAGCATCTATCAGAGTTTTGGCGGAAAGTTCGTCTTGAAATAGGAATTGTTTTGCGGGGGCTGTGCCACTCTTTTCGTGTATCTTTTGGTCTAAAGACTTCAGAATAAATGAACTGAGCTGACTCATCTGTGTCGGTAGGATAAAATGAGGCCATACTTCATGTGCAAACCTGAGGTCGTCAGTGGTGCCAACGGTGGCAACGGCGGCATTACGCGATGTCAACCAAAGGATAATTTCATCGTTTTGTACGCCATTCTTTCCGGTTGAAGCAACGAAAGCCGGATCGAGCAGATAGAGCTGGTATGGACTTCGCAACACATTGTCCTTAAAAAGCTCGAAGTCGGAATACACATCACAATCGTTGCCCGCAACTTCGAGTGATTTGTCAACAAAAGCCTTTATCAGATTTTGGCAGCTCAGCAGGCAAATATTGACTATGTGTATTGATTCTGTTTCACGGTTGATCAGTTTAAGTCGCTGCAATCCCGGAATGATTTGCACATTGGGGAAAGAGAAGTTAAATTCAGTACCCGATACGGCAGAACTACTCACGTTGATGGTTCCGCCCAAGGCCTGGATCAATCTTTTGGTGATGGTAAGCCCCAACCCCGTCCCCCTGTTTTCCGATTTGCCTGTTTGGGTTTGATAGAAGGCTTCAAATATGAATTCAACATCTTCAGCAGGGATACCGGAGCCGGTATCGCTTACTCTCAGAGCGAGGGTGGCCTCATTTTCGTTAACATCCATCAAACGCGACGACACCGTGATTTTGCCCGATCTGGTGAATTTCACAGCGTTTCCAACCAGGTTGATAAGGATCTGCCTGAGAGCACTTTCCGCAAAATGAAGATGACGTGGCATCGAAACTTCGGTTTCGATAATGAGTTCGTTTTTCTGTTCGAGACATTGCAACTCAAACACTTTCCGCACATCGTTGAGCAGTGCAGGGAAATCCATCGTAGTGTACATAATCTCGCTACGTCCGGCCTCAATTTTAGAAAGGTCGAGGATGTCGTTGATAAGCGCAAGCAGGCTGTGCCCACTCAGCCTGATTGATGCCAGATAATTGAGCTGGGTTGGATCATCAATCATCTTCGAAAGGATGTCGGCAAACCCAATAACCGAATTCATTGGAGTTCGTATTTCGTGGCTCATATTAGCCAGAAACTGGCTTTTCAAACGGTTCCCTTGTTCGGCTTCCTGCTTGGCTATAAGAAGCTGGTTGGCATACTCACGAAGCTGGTTACGTCCGGCCTCAATTTCTATATTATTGATTTTGAGCTGATTATTTTTCTTTCGTAAATAATACAGAAAGAGAAGAACAGTCATCATGCCCAACACAACCGCAAACATAACAAATAGGGTGATGATTGTTATCATTTGCTGTCGCTTCACCTTTAGGTCGGCCAGTTGTTTTTCGTTTTCCAATAGTGCAATTTTATGGTCAGACTGTTCACGGTTGAAAGTAGCCTGCATTCGGAATACGATTTTCTGTGTGTTTTCGTTCAGTATGCTGTCATTCACCACAGTAGCTTTCTCGAGAAAATCAATGGCCTGTTGTGTCCGCCCCAGAGCTTTGTTTATCTGAAAAAGATAGAGATAGGCATCTTTGAGCACCGAACGGTTATTGGTCTTTTCAGCAAGCTGCTGCGACTGAGTAACATAGGGCAAAGCATCGTGGTATTTTTTGGAAAGGAGAAGAATTTCTGCAATCTTCAGGTTGTTCCACGACAGATAATACAAATCGTTGATCGAGGTATTGAGTTGATGGCTCAGCTTAAAATAGTTCATGGCCTTTTCGGTCTCGCCTCTTCTCCTATAAATCTCACCAATATCGTTGTAACAGATGGCAATACCGCGCTTATTGCTAAGCTCACGATTGACTTCGAGCGAGAGCATAAAATATTCTAAAGCCTCTTCCAAATTGTCCTGCTGAAGGTAAACATGGCCGATGTTGTTCAGGTTGAGAGCCACACCTGTCAGGCTATTCATCTTCTGTTCAACACGCAAACACTCTCTGAAATTGCGCAATGCCTCATCATGGTTTCCAAGCAAGAGATAAATATTTCCCAATCCATTGGTGGCATGCGTATAACCTTTCAGATAATTGAGTGAGTCGGAAATTTTAAGGGCCAATTGATAGGCTTCGATGGATTTGGCATAACGATCCATACGGCGATAGAGCAGTCCTATATTATTCAGTGCCACCACCTTTCCGATAGGATAGGCGGCCAGTCCAGCATATTTTTTTTGTTGATTATGCCAAAAAACCGCATTCTCGAAAAGATAATTCCTACGGCTATTGATCCCGATTTGCCCGAGATGGTCAACAAAAAATACATGAGAAGCTGAATCTGCAAGTGTTTTGAAAATCATATCTATCTCCAGTGCTACTCTTTCCTGATCGCCATTAGCCTTAAAGATACTGTCAATCACATTCATTTTCCGCTCAATCTCCAATGTGTCAGGTATTTGTGCCTCTGCTAAAGGCAATGCCACGGTCAGATTGCTCAGAAAGCAAAAACAAATAATTAAAAATAATGGGCATCCAGATTTTGGCATGATTGTGGGCCGATTCCTCATTGGCAGTTGTAAAAACCGCCTCAAAGTTACAAAAACCAAAACAACATCATGTTTTTTTTTGAAAAACCACTTGACCTTTTTAGCAGATTATGGTTATAAACCGATGCCTACATAATGAAGCGGGATTTTCACTCATTTCATTTTGTATTTTTGCAACAAGCTCAACAGCCATGAAACAAAGCAAAAGTGCCGAAACGGCATTAAAAGTCAACGAAGGCATTCCTCAGCCAGATTCTTTAAACCCTCAGGCGATTGAGCGGTTAAAATCAAAACGCAGTGGTATTTTACCTGCTTCCGAATATATAAGAGGTATTCTTGAGGGCGACATCATGCTGCTCAGCAAGGCCATCACGCTGATTGAAAGCGCGTTGCCGGCCCATCAGCAGGTGGCTCAACAGGTGATTGCTGCCTGCCTTCCACATTCGGGCAGAGCCGTTCGCTTAGGCATTACAGGCGTTCCAGGAGCCGGCAAAAGCACATTTATCGAAGCTATTGGCATACATCTGACCGGCAACGGCCACAAAGTGGCTGTGTTGGCCATTGACCCCAGCAGTCAACGTTCGGGCGGCAGCATCTTAGGCGATAAAACCCGAATGGAGCGGCTGGCCATTCACCCTTCAGCCTATATCCGACCCTCGGCCTCGGCCGGAACTTTGGGCGGTGTTGCCCGAAAAACGCGTGAAACCATCATCCTGTGCGAAGCGGCCGGATTCGACACCATTATTGTGGAAACCGTCGGCGTTGGTCAATCTGAGATCACCGTCCATTCTATGGTTGACTTTTTTCTGTTAGTGCTCATTAGTGGGGCAGGCGATGAGCTGCAAGGTATCAAAAGAGGCATCATGGAAATGGCTGATGGCTTTGTGGTAAACAAAGCCGATGGCGACAACATTACCAAAGCCAATCGTGCCAAAGCCGAATGTATCAATGCCTTACATCTGTTCCCGGTAGCCGCTTCAGGAGTGCAGCCCAAAGTGCTCACCTGCTCCGCACTCGAAGAAACAGGCATTGCCGAAGTGTGGCAAATGATTGGCGAATACATGATCACAACCCGCCAGAACGGTTTTTTAGAACAAAAACGACTGATGCAGGCCGTCGAAATGATGCACGACAGCATCAGGCAACGGCTTTTTGAAAGTTTTTATCAAAATGGCGATATTCAATCGTTAATCCCAAAACTCGAAAATGCAATCCGCAACCAGTCGTTAAGTCCTTATATTGCGGCATCACAACTGCTCGACATTTACTTCCGGCCGAATAAATAAGTCTGATTGGCCATTTAGCCAACGAAAAAACACTCCTACATTCTGCTGATCATAGCCGATATACACAGTCAATCAACAACTTCGTAGGTATATTTCTTTTGAAACACACGTTTCAGCCAACGTGGGAGTACGATGGCTCCAATGAAAAGGTAAGGATAATAGCTGATGAGTCGCCACAACAAAGCCATTGGGATGGCCCATGAAAGGTTGGGCAGGATATCGCCCAGAAAATCGCTGAAAATAATTTCGGCGATGCCGCTTCCACCCGGGGTCGGGCTGATGAGCAAAATAATCCACATGGTGAGTTGTCTGGCATAGATAAGAAAATGCTCTGTCAGACCAAGATGATTGAAAAACCAGGCCATAAACATGAAGTTGACCACCCAGTAGCGCGCCGTCCACGATAGAAAGGTTGAAACAGAAGCTTTTAACCAGAATTTGGCTGGTTTGCCCTTCATCATATTGGAAGTAACAATAAGTTGATTGGCCAGTTTGCGCATCTTTCCGCGCCAAGGCTTCAAAAACGGAAGAAGAAACAGATAAGAAAACAGCCACTTAAAGAAATACGGATTGAAAAATAAAGTGTAAGCCAACAAAAGGGTATAAACCAAAATACCAAGGTAACCCAACACCAAAGCTGTTTTCACGCTCCCGGTGATCAGACCGCTTTCGGGTGGAAAAACCTGACTTCCGAAAAAAACATACAGCAGCGGAACCATCACCACAAAGAACACTTCGTCGAGAAAAATCGCCATCAAAATGACAGCAGTGCTTTTTCCCATGTTCACAACTTCTTTATATAGAAAAAATACTGCCGGCCCGGTGCCGCCTACTACCGAAGGCGAAACTGCCGAGCTAAACTCCCACAACATGATGACCTCGAAAGCCTGTTTCCAACTTAAATGATTGCCTGTTAGCACCTTAATGCGATACATATAGGCGACATCGCGCACACCCATCATAGCAAAAGCTGCCACCAAACCAGCCACAGCAGCCCAGCTCCAAGTGAAAAAACCAAAAGCATCTTTGTCGAAATTGCGCCAAAGCAACCAAACAGCAACACCCAACCCAATAAGGATGGGATAAACAACTCGGCTGCTTCGAAGGTATTTTGGTATCTCGCTCACCTATTTTTTTATGGCAAAGATACTGAAGTCGCAAAGCCATTACCGAAATACAACTGTTTTTTCAACCCACAAGCTGTTTTAAGGATTGTAATGTTTAGAAAATAATTATCCAACGTCATCTTGTCAGTGTTATAGTTCTATAAAGCGCCATATTGTCAGTTTAGCTAAAGAAAAAGCCAAAAAACGTGCTTGGAACAGTATTTGACTGGATGAAGATGAAAACATTAAAAAAAATTCAGTCTTACAAAATTAATAGGAGGAACAAAAAATGAACTTAATCAGATTTAATCAGCACCCTGTAAACATGCTATCAGAATTGATGGATGATTTTGACAGGAGTCTTTTTGCCCGTCAGCAATCGGGCCGCACATTTACCCCTTCGGTAAACATTCACGAAACCGACGAAGGCTTTCTTCTTGAGTTGGCCGCTCCCGGCTTGCAGAAAGAGGATTTCAAGGTAAACCTCGACGGCAATGTACTTAGCCTTTCAGCCGAGCTGAAAAGCGAAAACGAAGAAAAAAACGAAAAACTTATCCGCTGCGAGTTCAGCTATAATTCGTTCAGCCGTTCGTTCAGCTTGCCCAAAAGCGCCGATCTCGACAAGATCAAAGCCGATTATAAAGACGGCATTCTGAAAGTGAGCATCCCAAAACGTGAAGAAGCCAAAGTGGCTGTCAACCGGCAGATTGCAATTTCGTAATAAGGTTTTGAACTGATAATCAGCCCGTTCTTACATCAGAGCGGGCTGATTTTTTTTTGCTTATAAAGTATTTTCCGAAATGCCCTGACTTGAATTACCAAGGTTCTATGCTTGCCACAATTTTTATGAGATTCACAAAAAAAGGAGCAGGCTCACGGCCA